>CAZZDX010000176.1:0-6782 GCA_964653185.1 uncultured Bacteroidales bacterium | reverse complement strand
GTCATCAAAAGTTTCTTTTTCCAATTTTAAATCAGCAGAAAGATTTTTTTTAACTGTTTTTTGAGCTTGAATATTAAAAGGAATAACAATAAATAATAAAATTATTATTTTTATAATTTTCCCGAATATACTGGTAATTTTAGAAAAAACTCCTCCCCTTTCCTTACCTATACAGGAATAGATAAGTATTCCTAAAATCATTAAAACAGAAAAGAGTATAGCTATCCTCATAAAAAGTTATTACTTTTTTGTTTATTTATATATAGTATTATTGACTATACTATATAGTATTACTGTATACTGTAAAAGACGCTACAAAGATACAACATAAAATATTAAAAAACAAATATTTTTTTACTGCAAAGTGCAAAAAATTTTATGTAAAGAATGTAAAATGCTATAAATCAACTCTTGACGTCTTAGTCAGTTATCAAATTTATTTTCAAAATAATAATCAGTCGGACGTCAGTCAGGCGCCTGACCGATGCAAATTAATAAAAACAAATAAATTTTATCTAAGTCCATTAAAAAATCTTTTTTATATGCTGCTGTATGTCAATAATTTTTAAATTAATATCTTCAGAAATTTTAGAGACAAAAATCAAACTTACAAAAATCAAAGTAATAACACTACTACGAATAATAATATCAATAATAAAATTATGAAATTCAGGTATTATATAACTGATAAAGTATGCAAAAAGTCCTATTAATAATGCTATAAGATGATTTTTGTTATATGGTTGCATCCTAAACTTTTTATATAATAAAAAATATCTCATTATTGCAAATAATAATATAGATAAGGCAGAAGCTACGGCGGCTCCTGTTAATCCCCAAACAGGAATAAACATATAATTTGTAAAAATAATTAATGCTGCAAAAATTGCTATAAAATATGTCTGTATTTTATAATATTTTGAATTTACAATAATAGCACCACTCACTCCTGACAACATATTCAACACATTGGCAAGTCCAATAAAAAATATTACATATTTACCTGCTATATATTCTTTTGGCAAAAAAGAAAAAATGTTATTTATATTAACCCATATTCCAAAAAAAAGTAATAATGCAATAATAAACTGATTTAAAGTACTTTTATAATAAATGGCACTAATTGTTTTTGTGTCGTTTTTTTTCCATGCATCAGAAATAATAACAGAAGATATTTTTATAAGAGCACGTGAAGGAATCATTATTAATGCTCCAAAATAAAAAGTGATTGAATAAATACCTGTTGCTTTTAGATCAATCATTGAATTTACCATATATTTATCAATATTCATAGTTATGATGCCACTAAGTCCTGCTATTATCCCAAAAAGAGAAACACTCTTCATTGTCTTTTTCAATTCTTTGGAAGGAAAATCCAACCGAGGTCTTAAACTAAATTGTCCTCTTGCTATTAATGATATGGAAATAATAACTGCTGGCAAGCATAAAGCTGATATATAAGCAAATACAAATACACTAAAATCTATAAGATTTAAAAAATATATAACTATAATTAATGTATTTAATATTCTGAATACAATCTCTTTAAGAAAAGTTCCCAAAACAGCGTCATACAACACTTTGTTGTAGTTATCCAGAATATTAAATATAAGAGTAAAAAATATTAGAGGCAATAAATAATAGATATATTCAGTAAAAAGAGGCGACTTTTCAATATTTTGTGCAATAAGATATGGCTGGACAACAAAAAATATTATTGCTGATAAAGAAAAGCCAATTAGTGCTACTGTCAATGCGATAAACAAAAATCCATGATGCTTGTTTTTATCATCTCTAAAAAAAGTAAACAATTTTGTTGTAACATTATTAAAACCTAAACTTGAAAACTGTGCAAAAATCAGAGAAATTGCAACCAAAAGGTTTATTAATCCTATTTGTGCAGAAGATAGAATTACAGGTGAGAGTATTCCTATATTTATAAACCCGATAAGAGTACCAATATACGAATAAAAAGTCCCTTTAATAGTTTGTTTTTGAATAATTCCCAATTTATTTCTGTTTTTATATTAAATTAAAAAATCATATTTTTTCAAAATGCTATTACCAAAATTAAAAACAGTTGAAAATACAAATATATTAATATTTTTGTAAAAAAAAATTAATTAAATTTGCCTGTTATTTGGCTTCGCTGTCATTCAGTTGTCATTGCTACTAATGACTACCAATAACTATTAATGTATGTTAAAATTATAACTGTTTCAGGTCAGGCAGTTCGGCAGTAGCCGAATTCGGCTATTGACGAATACCTGATAAATTAGCTCAAATTATTACCGAGCAGAGTATAACAGAGTGATATAATTTTCTAAAATCATTATAAATTGAAATTAATATGATTAACAAACAAAATAAAATAATTACCAAAGACATGAAAATGTTTGATGTAATACTTAATAATCATTTAATGATTACAGTTCTGGAAAGATTTGGAATAAACTTAGGTTTTAATGAAAAAACTGTTGACTCTTTATGTCATGCAAATAAAATAAGCACTAAAGTTTTTTTATCCATATCCAACTTATATAACGATTTAGAGTGTATTACCGATATAGATTTTAATTACAAAGATATTCAATCAATTATTCAATATTTAAAAAATTCACATAAATATTATCTTGAAGAAAAATACCAGGAAATCATTGACAATATTTTATTAATGTATAATATTAACAAGACATCAGAAACAATAATGGTTAATGAATTTTTTAAAGAATATACAAAAGAAGTTATGGACCATATAAATTACGAAAATAATATAGTTTTTCCTTATATAAATAACCTGTTTGATAAAATAAAAGGTAAAAATAACAAGTATAAAAATAATAATTACTCAGTTATTGATTATAAAAAACATCATAATGATATTGAAGAAAAATTGACTGATATAAAAAACTTATTAATAAAATACTTGCCTCAAAAAAATGATAAGTCGGTAAGACGAAAGATATTGTTTGATTTATTTGAACTGGAATATGACTTAAGTATTCATCAAAAAATAGAGAATAATATATTAATTCCTATTGTAGAAAAAATGGAATTAGAAATAAAAAAAAATAAATTGTGAGTAAATCCCAAAAAATAATTATTGCTGAGTCCTCTGAGATTATTAGAAAAGGTTTGATTAACATTATTAATAATACAGAACTGGATATACATATAATAAATACTCATTCACTTGCCGGCATTTATAATCATATAAATAAATATTATATAGATATTATTCTTATTAATCCTACACTATTACTGAACAATACTGATTTTTTTAATGAATTATTATCAAAATCCAAAGAAACAAAATGGCTCGGTATTATTTCTACTTTTTTTGATAAAGAAATACTTCTCCTGTTTGATAATTTAATATATATTAATGATAATTCAGAAATAGTTAAAGAAAAAATTAACAAACTATTAACTCAGAAAAAAACTAATAAAACCAGTATAAGAAATATACTCAGTAAACGCGAAATAGATGTATTAAAACTGCTTGTTTCAGGAAATTCAAATAAAAAAATAGCAGATAAACTTTTTATTAGTACATATACAGTAATGACTCACCGTAAAAATATCTCACAAAAAACAGGTATAAAATCTGTTGCAGGTTTAACTATATATGCAGTTATCAATAAAATAATAAAACTTGATAGCTATGCAAAATATCTTGCAGTTTTTTTTAATATATCCCTAAAATACAGGAACAAATATTACAAAATCCCTTTTTTTAGGTATTGTCCATATTATTTATTAATTATATTTTTGCCTTTTGAATTGATTTATACTGATAGAAATCAGTTTTTATAAATAAAAAATTGGCACTTCGGTGTTTTTTATGGGTGAAAGAGTATATATGTATAATGGTATAAATTTGTCTCTTACAATTTTATCATTAAAAACATGTTAATGATAATTAAATTTCTAATTGCTCTAATTAACCTAATTGACCTAATCAAATTCCAATTTCTAATGACCAATTAGACCCCGGCACATTGGATATTGGTCATTTTTTATGTCAATTATAATTTTTGTCTTTTATAAAATTTTATTTATCTTACGTAACGCTATCTTATATCTGCCTTAGGCGGATTACTCTAAAAAGTACCCAAACTCCCAATAACCCAATTAGGACTTGGTTCTTGGGATTTATTTAGAAATTAGAACAATTAGAAATTAGGTCAATTATAATTTTTGTCCGTATAATATTTTTTTTACAAATTTTACCGAAGAACCAAAAAATTAATTGTATAACTTAAAATTAACGAAATGAACACAAAAATTTTAAATGGCTTTTTATTTATTTTCATAATAATATTAAACCTGTCTGTTTTTTCACAAGAAAAAACAGATGCAATGCTGTTTGGTGATGTCAAATGTAATGGTGAGCATATTCCTTATGTAAATATTATTGTAAAAGGAACAAACATTGGAACAATGACAGATGGAACCGGCCATTACAAACTGGCTAATTTACCTGTAGGGAAAAATATTATTGTTGTTCAGGCAATGGGATATAAACCACAGGAAAAAGAAGTTGAAATGAAAGCAGGTAAGGAAACTATTTTATATTTTGATTTAGAAGAAGATGCTTTAAAATTAAATCAAACTATTGTTACCGGGACAAGGACAGAACATTATATAAAAGACACTCCTGTCCGTACAGAAGTTATAACAGCAAGAGAGATAGAATTAAAAAATGCTTCTGATATGTATGATGTCTTGGAAGGAATTCCAGGTGTCAGAGTTGAACAGCAATGTCAGTTTTGTAATTTTAGTATGGTCAGAATGCAGGGACTTGGTGCAGAACATACACAAATATTAATAAACGGTCAGCCAATATATTCCGGCTTGGCAAGTATTTATGGATTACAACAAATTGGAACTGCTGATATTGACAGAGTTGAAATTGTAAAAGGTGCCGGCTCTGCTCTCTATGGTAGTTCTGCTGTTGCCGGAGCAATTAATATTATATCCAAAGAACCGTCTTTTGTGCCTTCAACAAAAGTTGGAATCAAGTTTGGGAATTATAATACCAATAAATATAATATTTCTTCTTCTATAAGAAATGAAAAAGGTAATTTAGGTCTAAATGTATATGCACAAAAATTAACAGGAAATCCAATAGATCAGACCCAAGACGGAAATAATATTAAAGAAGTAAAAAATGAAGATGGAATTTCTGACAGAGTTGCTACTAATCTTAATAATGCAGGATTTAGTTTATATGTAAATGATATTTTATCAAAAAAGGATAAACTTATTATTAGAGGCAGATATTTATATGAAAAACGTCAGGGGGGAATAATGGATGATGATTATTATAAAAACCCACTTACAGATGGAACAGAATGTATTGTAACTGACAGATATGAAACAGAGTTATCATATAATAATAAGTTTAAAAATAATTCGGAAATTAATTTCCTGTTAGCATATACCAACCATAACAGAGATGCTACAAACGATTCTTATCTCAATGATTATATGGCAACTCACAATGATAGTGTCCCTGATTTGAGAGATATGAGACCTTATCTTGCTGATGAAAATTCTGTAACTCCAACATTAACTTATGGAAAAAAAATAAAAAATCATCAGTTGTTAATAGGAATTCAAGGTTTTTACAATAATCTTAAAGAATCCGGGATGTATGTTATTGTTGATTCTGCAAGTCAATATACAGGAACTTCGTATAAATCAACAAGTAATAAGTCGGCTAAAGAATTGGGTGCTTTTATTCAGGATGAATGGGTGTTAAATGATAAATTAACAATAGTTCCCGGCATTAGATATGATATACATAATTCTGAAGAAGAATACAAAGCAGATAAGGAAGTTTTTTCAAACTCTTTTTTTCCAAAAAATGAATTTAATGAAAACAGTTTTAGTCCAAGATTTGCTTTAAAATATGATATTTCAAAAAAAATAACATTAAGGGCAAATGCAGGGACAGGATTTCGGGCACCTTATGGCTTTTCCGAAGACCTGCACTTATGTAGTGGCTCCCCAAGAGTATGGAAAACGTCTGATTTAAAACCTGAAACTTCTGTCAGCTATAATTTATCAGCAGATTATTATGGAAAAAAAATAAGAATTAGTGCTAATATTTTCAGAACCGACTTAAAAGATAAAATATCCTTTACTGATGCCGAATCTGATGTGGCTGCTTTTGGATATGATTATCAATGGAAAAATATTGATAATGCTTTTGTTCAGGGAATTGAAATATCAATTTTGGCAAATATTGTCAAAAAAATTAAATTTGGCTTTGATTATACTATTAATCAAGGTAAATATGAACACGAGAGAGATGACTGGAAAGAAACGCCATACAATGATATTAGTAAATATATCTCAAGATTTCCTTCAACCACAGGTGATTTAAAACTGGAATATTCGCCTAAAACATGGAATTTTTCTTTAACAGGAAATTATACAGGCAAAATGTATATAGATTATTTTGCTGAAGATGAAACTCAAAGTAAAATAAAACATACTAACGATTTTGTAATATTTAATGCAAAAATTTCTAAAAGATTCAATATGTTTAAACTATATGCAGGAGTTAATAATATATTTAATTATCTGCAACCTGAAAAACATACTGACGATGCAGCTTTTATGTATGCACCTGTGTATGGAACAATGTATTATGCCGGATTAACGATTAATATTTTACGTTAATGATTATGTTTGATATTTAATTTGCAAACCTAAGGGCTTGTGAAAAAATAAAGTATACAGAATTGACGAAGTTATTTTGTTTTTTTTCA
>CAZZDX010000175.1:0-6854 GCA_964653185.1 uncultured Bacteroidales bacterium | reverse complement strand
TGTTACAGGTCCTAACCCTTCCGGATGTAATTATTCAAATAAAAATATTGCTCTTATACCGGGAACAACTTTACCGGTAACAATTGATAATGTTAATAATGTAACACCTTCATATCCACAATATTATATAGACAACGAAGGAATAGGAGGAACAACAATTGTTTATGATGGGTTTACAACTGTCCTAACAGCATGGTGCCTTGTAACTCCCTGTGTTCAATACCATATTAAAATTGCTATTGGTGATGCCGGAGATTCTTCTTATGATTCAGCTGTATTTCTGGAAGAAAACAGCTTTACCAGTAATTCTGTAACAGTTAGCACATCTTATTCTTTGGCAGATGTTGATACTACAGCTATTGAAGGATGTAGTGATGCAATTATAAGTTTTGTTTTACCTGACCCTTTAACTTATCCTATTACTATTAATTATACAATTGGTGGCACAGCGATAAATGGAACTGATTATCCTACTATTCCTAACAGCGTTATAATACCTGCAGGACAGGACTCTGTAGCTGTTATTATATCTCCTTACTTAGATGGCATAACAGAAGGAACAGAAACAATAGTCCTTATTATTCAAACTTCTCCCTGTGCAACAGATACTTTTAATCTTCAAATTATTGATAATATAAGTTTATCACTTGCAACAAGCAATGATACGATGATTTGCGGAGGACAAGCTAGTGTGTGGGCATCTGCATCAGAAGGAATGTCTCCTTATACATATATCTGGAGTAGTGGGGATTCTGTTTCAAGTTTTATTGCCAGTCCTAATGTAACTACTACTTATGTAGTTACTGTTAATGATATTTGCAGTGCACAGCTAGTTGATTCTGTTATAGTTTCTATTGGTTCTGATGCTGCTAGCGCAGGTCCAGATGCGGAAATCTGTATTGGAGGGACAGCAACTTTAACTGCATCAGGTGGAAATATATATAACTGGAGTAATGGAATTAATACTGCTGATAATATTGTTAGTCCTTTGATAACAACCACTTATTATGTTACTGTTACAAGCCAATGTCCCGGATATGATACAGCAGTGGTTTTAGTAAACCCTTTACCAACAGTATATACAGGAGATGATACAACTATATGTTATGGTGATGGAGCAACACTAACAGTAAATGATGGTGAAATTTATTTATGGTCTGCTATACCACCAGACCCATCATTAAATGGTCAGGAAACATTAGGAAACCCTGTGGTTCATCCTGATGTAACTACAACATATACAGCAACAATAACAGATACAAATAATTGCTCTAATGCTGATAGAACTGTCATAACAGTAAAAGATTGTTCTACATTTTATGTGCCTAATGCATTTACTCCTGATGCTGATGGTATAAATGATGTATTTAAGGTCTATGGTGAAGGAATTTCAAGTATTGAATTCAAAATTTTTTCCCGTTGGGGTCAAATAGTTTTTGAAACAAAAGATATAAATGAGGGATGGGACGGCAAAATTAACAGTAAACTGGCTCCTGCCGGTGTATATGTTTATAAAATCAGTTATCATACAGCAAAAAAATTCTATAAAGTTTATGGACATGTTGTTTTGCTTTAGTAAATAATATTTATGTCTCGCATCTTATTCATTATATTTATTTCTTGAAAGAAATAAATTAATAGAAGTCCCCTTAATGTAGTAAATAAAAATAATTTACTTTTGTCTGAATTTATTCTTCAAAACAAATCAAACAAAAGAACATATTAATTTGAACAAAAGATTAAATATAAAATTTGTTCCGTCTTTAATAAAAAAATTATCTTTCCTGTTAAGTATATTATTATTTTCTTCATCCATAGTAGCTCAGAATAATGAACAGGCATTTTACAACAATCTTATTATTGGGACAAAAGTACATTATGGATTTGTAATAAGCCACCATAAATATATGGAACATCTTACCAATAGCCATTTTCCTGCATTTGAAATTAATTTTAATAAACAGACATACGGCAATAAATTATGGCAACAATTATATCATTATCCTGTAATTGGCATTGGTTACTGGCATTCTGATTTAGGCAACTCTACAATTTTGGGTAAGGCAGATGCTATATTTCCTTATATTAACTTTATATTAAAAAGACAAAGTAATTTTACTATGAATTTTCGTTTTGGCTTGGGATTTGGCTGGCTAAATGAAAGATTTGCTCGTTTTGAAAATTACAAGAACATAGCAATAAGTTCACATTTAAACGGATATGTGAATCTAAACTATAAATTAGAATGGGAATTTAACAGATTTTTTTTCTCTACAGGAATTGGATTAATGCATCTTTCCAATTGTGCATATAAAATGCCTGATCTAGGAATTAATGTTGGAACAGTCAATTTGGGTGTTTCTTATAAGATTGATAATAGTAAAAGAGAATTAATAAAAAAGGACTTAGCCCCTGTTAAAAAGTTATCAGAGTTTTATACCATTGTTTCTTATGGAATAAAAGAAATTTATCCTCCCTGTGGTAAAAAATATTCTGAATATAATATTTCTTTAAATTATTCAAAAATTTTAAGTCATAAAAATAAAATTTTAGCAGGAATAGACCTTTTTTATGATGAATCAAATATTGAAATATTAAAAAGAGATAGCATAGATATAAAAAATAAATATTCTATAATAAAACCAGGAGTTAATGTTGGATATGGATTATTTTTTTCAAAGACATCATTTATCATACAGACAGGCGTATATATATATGCAAAAGAAAAAAGCGACGGACTTTTTTATCATAGATTTGCATTAAGACATGATATATCAAAACATTTTATAATCAATCTTTCATTAAAAACACATTTTGCAAGAGCAGATTGTATGGAATTTGGAATAGGATATAGATTAGCTGATTAGCAGATTAGAAAATTAAAATTTAAAATTTTGAACTTGATGTTTAAAAATTATGAATTATTAGTTATGAGTATAAGAATAAAGATTAAACAACAAAAGTTAATAGCCAAATGCTAATAGCTAAAAGCCCGAAGTATTTAAAAATTCACCCTGTGAAATAATCAGGCAATTGCCTGATTATTTTTGCTACGCAAAATTATTTCACCGGGTAAACTAATTACGAAAGTATAAACACATGAAACACATAATCAGAAAATATATAACAGGCATAGTTGTTTTTCTGGCTTGCTCATCTCTTAGTTGCTGTAAGAAAGAAAGTATGCTTGACTTATTTAAAAGTACAGGCAAAATAGTCAAAGAACAAAGAGAAGCAGGTTATTTTGATAAAATACAGTTGGAAGATAATATAAATTTGATAATTACGCAGGATACAATAAATAAAATTGTTGTGCAGGCAGGAAAAAATCTTTTAAAGTTAATAAAAACTGATGTTAAGGATAATTGTCTGAACATACATAATGACAATAAATGTAACTGGGTAAGAAGTTTTGATAAAGAAATAAATGTATATGTTTCATTAAAAAATCTTCAAAATATATACTATAGTGGCTCCGGAAAGATTTCAACTACAAATACTATTGTAACAGATTATTTAGAAGTAAATATAAAGAGTGGCTCTAATGTTGTTGATTTATCAATAGATGCTAATGTATCATGGTTTAATATACATACAGGGCCAGGAGATATAAAAATTTGTGGTAATTCAGAAGTTAACTATCTGTATTCAGCAGGAAGCGGTATTGCTAACTGCAGAGACCTTATCACTGGCTATACTTTTATTACTAACAAAGGAACCAATAATTGCTATATAAATGTAACAAAAGAATTAGAAGCAAAAATAAAATATTTTGGAGATATATACTATACAGGCAATCCTTATCTTGTAACAACAGATATTACAGGAGAAGGGAAATTAATTAAAATTAACTAAATTTGCATTATAAAAATTTTAAATATTTATAAAAATGGAAACAATAAAAAAAATAGGAGTTTTAACATCCGGTGGAGATGCTCCTGGTATGAATGCTTGTATAAGAGCTATAGTAAGAACAGGTATTTATTATAATTTAAAAGTTGCAGGCATCCTTAATGGATATGAAGGTATGATGAATGATAAATGCGAAGAACTTTATGAGCATTCTGTTTCCAACATTATTCAAAGAGGTGGAACAATATTAAAAACAGCACGAAGCGAAAGATTTAAAACTGATGAAGGAATGAAGACAGCTTATACAAACTTAAAAAGAGAAGGTATAGATGCACTTATTGTAGTAGGAGGTGATGGAACATTTCGCGGAGCAAATGCTTTTCTGAAAACATTCAACTTCCCTGTTATAGGAATACCTGCTACTATTGATAATGATTTATATGGAACCGACTATACTATTGGCTTTGATACAGCCACAAATACAGTAGTTGAAGCTGTTGATAAAATAAGAGATACGGCAAATTCTCACAATCGTCTGTTTTTTATTGAAGTTATGGGCAGAGATGTTGGATTTTTGGCTATTAATAGTGGTATTGCTGTAGGAGCAGAAGATATATTAATTCCTGAAACAAAAACACATATAAAAGACCTGATAAAACGACTTGAACAGGGTCTCAGAGAAAATAAAAAATCGGCTATTATAATAGTATCTGAAGGTGATGACGCTGGCGGCGCTTATGATATTGCCAGAAAAGTTAAAGAAAAATTTGATTATTATGATACAAGAGTTACCATTCTTGGACATATACAAAGAGGCGGATCACCTAGTTGCAGAGACAGAATATTAGCCAGCACATTAGGATTTGAAGCTGTAAAAGCTATTATAAATAAAAGAAAAGGAGAAATGGTGGGAATAGTTAATAAAGAAATTGTTTATACTCCTTTTGAAAAATCTGTTAAGCATAATAAAGATATAGACAGGAAAATGATGAAAATGGCAATGATATTATCATCATAGAAAGTTCAAAGACACTAATTTCACGAATTAACACGAATAAAAACTATTACGAGTTACAAATTCAAGTTTCAAGTTTAATGTTCAAGATTCATAATTCGTAATTCGTAATTCATAATTATATTAAAAATGGGTATTTTAAATATATTTTCAAAAAAAGAAAAAAAGGAACGTTTAGATAATAGTTTGTCAAAGACAAAAGAAAGTTTTTTTTCAAAATTATCTAAAACAATTATTGGCAAATCAAAAGTTGATGCTCATTTGCTTGATAATTTGGAAGAGGTCTTAATTTCATCTGATGTAGGAGTTGAAACAACTATTAAAATAATAGACAGGATAGAGAAACGTGTTGCCAAAGATAAATATATTGGCATTGACGAACTAAATACAATTCTGAAACAAGAGATAATAGCATTACTTGAAGAGAACAAAACAAAAGATGTTACTGAATTTGATTTTCCTAAAAGAGATGTTCCTTATGTAATAATGGTTGTAGGAGTAAATGGTGTTGGAAAGACAACGACAATAGCTAAATTAGCATATAGGTTTAAAAAGGCAGGCAAAAGCGTTATATTAGGTGCCTCTGATACATTTAGAGCAGCAGCTGTTGCTCAGCTTGAAATATGGGCAAAACGTGCAGATGTACCTATTATAACTCAAGGTATGAATGCTGACCCGGCATCTGTTGCCTTTGACACTTTGAATTCTGCAAAAGCTAAAAAAAATGATGTCGTAATTATTGATACAGCAGGAAGATTACATAATAAAGTAAACCTGATGAACGAACTTGGCAAGATAAAAAGAGTAATGAAAAAAGTTATTCCTGATGCACCACATGAAATCTTACTTATTTTAGATGCTTCTACCGGACAAAATGCTTTTGAACAGGCAAAACAATTTACAAAAGTAACAGATGTAAATGCTATAGCTCTCACAAAATTAGATGGCACTGCAAAAGGAGGCGTTGTTATTGGTATCTCTAACCAGTTTAAAGTACCTGTTAAATATATCGGAATAGGAGAAAAAATTGAAGATTTACAAATATTTGACAGAAAAGAATTTGTAGATTCTCTCTTTAAACATGATATTCCTGATCAAACTTAAATTATTACTATTCAGTTTATATCTTGAATTATTCATAAATTTTCTAAAAATTTATGAATAATTCAGGATATAAAAGCACTTAGGATTTGTGAAAAAATAAATTACTTTTGTAAAATCAATAAAAAAATAAAATAAATAATAACAAATATGCAAAATAAAATAACAATATCAGATGTTGATAAATCAATAAGAACTGTTCCTGATTTTCCTAAAAAAGGAATACAGTTTAAAGACATAACAACAGCATGGAAATCACCGGAGATATTTAACTTTATGGTTGAAGAAATATATTCTTATTATAAAAATTTTGGGATAACAAAAGTTGTTGCTATTGAATCACGGGGATTTATACTTGGTAGTGCACTTGCTTATAAACTTGGAGCAGGATTTGTGCCAGTAAGGAAACCGGGTAAATTACCAGCTGACACATATTCTAAATCATATTCTCTTGAATATGGCGAAGGAATACTGGAACTTCATAAGGATGCTTTATCAGACAATGATATAGTATTATTGCATGATGATTTATTAGCCACAGGCGGTTCTGCATCTGCTTCTATAGAACTAATAGAAAAATTTAATGTAAAAGACATAAAAATAAATTTTATTTATGAACTTTCATTCCTTAAAGGTATTGAAAAATTTAATAAAAAATATGATGTCTTCTCTTTAATAAAATCTTAATCTTTTTTGTGTTTTATGTGCTTATATCGTTGTATCAGGCATTCGTCAGTAGCCGAACATGGTTACCGGACGGTATTTATATTCTTATATACTAAAATAATCCTTTTTTAGTAACCGTTCACAACTTAAAATTATATCAATCAACTAACGGCAGTTTGTCTCGTATGTTTGCAAAAATAATAAAAACTAATAAAAAAGG
>CAZZDX010000174.1:0-6859 GCA_964653185.1 uncultured Bacteroidales bacterium | reverse complement strand
TTTATGGATAAAGAAATATGTTAGGTGTATATGTATATAAGGATATAAGGTATAAAGGTATAAATTGGATAACTTATTTTTTTTTATATCCCTTATATCCCCTATTTCCTTTATATACTTATTTCCTTATAACATTTTTTCCACACATTTTACCGAAGAACCATATTTAATATATCCTTAAGATTCCTCATTCCAATCAGGCAGTTGCCTGAGAGGAATCTCATAGTATTTAGAAACGACTTTATCTGAATTTTTAAATTTAGTCAAACACTATTGGTTTTTTATAAAAGCATCTGTAATAATTTAATTAGTATCTTAATTATTCACTTCATTCGTGATATCGCTTCGCTAAATTGTTTTTTTGAATTTGTTATTTGGTGCTTTTAATCAGGCAACTGCCTGATGACGACATTACGAACAGACATTATTTAATGACAATTAATGACTATAAATGACTATAAATTATAACTGTTTATAGTATAATATAGTAAACATTTTTGACAAGCTAAATAGTTACATTTATTTATACTTTGATATTTCAAACAATTATTCCTCCGCCAACTATATCATCATCTTCATAAAAGACCGCTGACTGTCCCGAAGCAATAGCATATACATCTTTTTTAAAATTAACTTTTATAATGTCTTTTTCAACATTTAAAATGCTTAATGTTCCTTTGTTACGATATCTTACTTTTGTTATAACATTAATATTATCAGGTATTGATGAATATTTAACAGAGTTGAAATTTTTTACATATATCTGTTTTTTACTTATATCTTTTTTGTCAGCAAGTGTAATAGTATTTGTTTTTGGGTCAATTTTTTTAACATATAAAGGTCTTCCAACAGCTATATTCAGTCCTTTGCGTTGTCCTATGGTATAATAAGGATAGCCCTTATGTTTTCCCAGTATCTTTCCATCAACAGATATAAAATTTCCGTCAGCAAATTTTTTTTCCAATCCTGGTATTTTTTTATTTAAAAAATTGCGATAATCATTATCAGGTATAAAACAGATATCATAGCTCTCACGTTTTTTTGATAAATCATCAAAGCCGTTTTTATCAGCTATTTTTTTTATTTCTTCTTTATGATAATCTCCTAATGGCAATAATGTATTTTTAAGTTTTTCCTGACTTAAAGCCCAAAGCATATATGACTGGTCTTTATTTTTATCAACACCTTTGGATATTATATATCTGTTATTTTCATATCTGAGTTTTGCATAATGGCCGGTAGCAATAAATTCACAGTTTAGTTGTTTGGATTTTTCAATAAGTGCCTGCCATTTAATATAAGCATTGCACAATATACACGGATTAGGTGTTCTGCCTGCAAGATATTCATCAACAAAGTTATTGATTATCAGTTCTTCAAATTTTTTTCTTATATCTAAAGTATAATGAGGAAATTTTAATTTATCAGCAAATAGACGAGCATCTTTTATATAATCAAAATTATTGGTTTTTGTATCTTCGGAATTGTAATCACATATTTTTAAAGTTATGCCAACAACATCATATCCTTGCTTTTGTAATATTATAGCTGCTACAGAACTATCAATGCCGCCACTCATTGCCAGCAATACTCTTCCTTTACTTGTCATTGTTTTCTTCTGTTTTTTTAATATCTTTTATATTAATAATATCTTTATCCTCATTTTTGATAAAAATTTCTTCTTTTATCAGCTTTCCTTTTTCATAAGTTTTCTTTTTAGCAAGTTTGCCTTCCTCATTCAAAAAAGTCCATATACCTTGTTTAAGTGACCTTTCATAAATTCCTGATGTCATAACTATACCTGATGGATAATAAAATTTGAATTGACCATCTAAAAAATCATCTTTACAATATGCTTGTAATTTTATTGCTCCGTCAGTATAATAATATTGTTTCCATTCGCCACTTTTGAGATCATCTTTCCATGTTTTTTCATCACTTATCTTGCCGTTGGCATAATAAATTTTACATACACCATTTTTTTTGTCTTGTTTATAAAAATCTTCTGCTATTAAAATGCCTTTTTCATTATAATATTTCCACAGTCCATTTTTTTTATTATTAACATATAATCCTGAACCTTTTATTTTGCCATTAGCATAATAAAGTTTTGCTCCGGCTGTCTTGCCATTGTTTGAAAAAAATAATACAGCTTGTGCAAATCCTTTGGCATCGTAATATTTGAATGTATCAACAGGAATATTATTTTTAAAGGTTCCTTTATATTTCAGGATATTATTTTTATCATATTTTTCCCAATATCCTTGTTTTAAGCCATTTGGAGCAGTATAATTAGTATCTTTTGCTGGTGTGGACTGACTAAATACAGACATTGCCACAATAAAAAAGGTGTAAAAAAGGACTAAATATTTGATGTTATATATTTTCAAAATGTTATATATTTAAAATTATAAAAAAACATTATTGTCCAACTAAAATAGAACGCTAATGACGCTGATTATTTATGATTATATATGATTCTAAAAGTATTAATAATAAGCGAAAATCATTCTGACAAGTCGGAATAAAAAATCAGTGTTCTATTAAATAATCAGGCAACCACGTTCGGCTACTGACGAATGCCTGACCCAAAATTAATCTTTTATATTGATTTATGTGATATAATAAGGGTTTTATCAAATTTATCCCGTTGGATAATATCCTACGGGGTTAATAAATTTTTTGTCGGACAATGGTGTAAAAAAATATTTAGAAATTTTGCGAAAACTCAAACAAATCTTCAAATGTATAATTGATTATTGAGTGGTTTTCTCTTATTATCTGTAAATCACCAGATATAAAAACATTAATCATTTTCATTTTAGAGCCAAATTCCATATCAGTAATAGAATCGCCTATCATAACAGATTTTTTGAAATTTATTTCAGGATAATCTTTTTTTGCCTGTAAAGCCATACCAATGTTTGGTTTTCGCAAAAAACTGTTGTCTTGTTTTTTGAAAGGACAAAAATATATTTTGTCAATTTTGCCTCCGTATTGTTCAATTTTATCAATGGCTTTTTTATGTATATCAAGCAAATCGTCTTTTGTCATCAGACCTTTGCCTATTCCTTGCTGGTTAGTAATAATAAACATATTGCCAAATAATTTTGAAAGTTTTTTTATTGCTTTTAAAGCATTTGGCATAAATTCAAATTGCTCCCATTTTAATACATAATCATTTATAACTCTTTTGTTTATAACGCCGTCTCTGTCAAGAAACAAAGTCCATGATTTATCAATTTTCAGAACCTGAGTGCTTTTAGTATCAAAATTTTTTATATTCATTAATATTGTATCTATTTTGGAAACATTTCAGATTCAACTATTTCGCATAATATATGTCCAATTAATATATGAGCTTCCTGAATTCTAGGAGTATCATCACAAGGAACATTTATTAAATATTTACAGATATCTTTTATTTTACCACCTGTTTTTCCTGTCATTCCAATAGTAATCATTCCTGTTTTATTAGCAGCAATAACAGCATTAACAATATTTTTAGAATTTCCTGATGTAGATATTGCAATAAGTATATCATTTTTTTTGCCTTTGGCTTTTACAGCCCTTGAATAAATTTCGTCAAAGGAAAAATCATTGGCAACAGCAGTGATAAAAGAAGTGTTGGTATGCAAAGCTTCAGCAAACAACGGGTTTCTGTTATAATAAAATTTGCCTGAAAATTCAGCGGCTATATGTTGTGCATCTGCTGCACTGCCTCCGTTACCACATAATAATAGTTTGCCATTATTTTTAAAGGTATTAATAATTTCATCAGATATTTTTAAAATAGTATTGACCAAATCATCATCTTTCAAAAGCTTTTGTTTTACATCTATTGATGATTGTATAATATTTTTTATTTTCATTTTATTCATATCTTTATCAATTATTTAAAATAATCATAATTATCTGTTACTTTATTTTGTTCTGTTTCAACAACATCCTGAAATGCAATATAAATAGAGCAGTATGTAACAGGAATTGACACTAACAGACCTATTCCAAACAAAATCATACCTAAAATATTTATTAATGCCAGTATTAATATAAATCCGAATACAGCAACCCAATTTTTTGTAATTATTCTTCTGCTTATCTCCATAGCTTGCCAAAAGTCAAGTTTTTTAAAAATAACAAACAGAATACCAAAAGTATATGCAACAGCAAGATAAATGCCGGGAATAAGTAATAAGAAACAACCTGCTAAAATAAAAGTACTGGTAACCAAAGAATATATAAGCAGTTCTTTAAAATAATTAATACCTAAAAAGAAATCTTTAAATTCATATTTCTCCTGTTTATAAATCCTGTCTGCTATAAAATAAAATCCTGCTGTTAAAGGAACAAAAACAATGAAATTCATAACAACTTCTATACCAGGATTATGTATAAGACCTATAAATATTTGTAATAATAATATGAGTAAAGAAAATTGTACAAAACCTTTTATATTTTGTGTAAACAAATAAAATCCTTTGGTTATGTATTCTTTAGTATTAAATTCATATCCATTTTCTATTATATTTTTATATTTATTGTAGTTATATTTTTGAGTTGTCATTTTTTTCTAAATATTCAAATAATTCATTTATTCCTTCATATAAATTTGTTTCTGCTTTAAATCCAAGGTTTTTAATTCTTGAATTGTCAATAGTATATCTTTTAATATTTTTAAATTTGTTAGTATTGTCAGATATTGATTTATCAGGCAAATAAACAGATATTTTTTTATTATAACGTTTTTGATAAACATTTTTTACAATATGAGCCAGTTCTAATATTGTCAATGTACTTCCTGAAGATATATGGAATATATTATTTTGCAAATCACTGTTTTTTGTTTCTATTAATGTTTTAACAGCTTTTGCTATATCTTTAACATGAATAAAGTCCCTTAGCGGAGAGCCGTCAGATAATAATTTTATCTTTTTATCAAAAAAAGCTGTTTTACAAAGGTCATTGACTACGAGCCACCAGCAATTATTATCTTTAAATACAGGTGAGCCATAGCCATTTGAAAGCCGAATATTAATACATTTAGTATCAGTAGTATTATTATAAAAATTTACTATTTTTTCGCATAACAGATGTGTTAATCCATAATTATTTAATGGTTTTGGATGGAAATTTTCGTCTATATTTTTTTGTGGTATTTTGCCAAAGACCTGTTGAGTAGAAAAATAAATAAATTTTTCTACTCTTTTTTTTGTAAAAACATCAAGCAATTGCCATGCAGGCATAACATTTATTTGACTTATCACAGACGGACTATTTTCAGAATTTTTATGGTCAAGAGATATTAAATGAATGATAATATCATAATCTTGTTTTGTTAATTTACTAATTACTTTATTATCTCTTATATCTCCAACAATTATGTTATTTATTGTTTTTTGCCATTTATTCTGTTCTACTGGCTTTGGATAACAAAGAGCAGTAACTTTATAATTATTTTTGGCTAAATACAAAGATATATGACTGCCTAAATATCCTGAAGCACCTGTAACCAATATTTTTTTCATCTGTTTATATTTTTGTATTTTTGTATTATGTTCATATTCAGTTATTTATAAATATTGAATAATGAACACCGAATATCGAATGATGAATTTTTTGCTTCAAGTTTTATTTTTACTTCGTAATTCATTATTCCTTGTTAGATATTTGATATTTTTTTTGATATAATCATTCCCTTGTGTAAACCGGAGGTTTATGGGAATTTCATAATATTTATTTCTTAAAATTAGCAAGTTGAAAATAAAAAACTGATATATTTTCAAATTCAGATTATTTATCATCTGATTTTTGCTGAAAATTTTTATATTCCTTATTAATTCCTGCTAAGATTTCTTGTGTAATATCAAAATTTTTGTTAGCATATAATATACCGCTTCCTCTTGAGGAACCTAATATATAACTATAATTATAATTTTTGTTATATCGTTTTAAAAAGTTAATGATACTATCCTGAATTATTAAATTCATTTGAGTTTCTTTACTCATTAATTGTTGTGTAAAATTTTCTTTAAGATTATAAAGGTCTTGCTGTTTTTGTAACAGTCGTTGCTGTTCTTTTTCAGCATCTTTTTTGGTTAAAAAACTTCCATACTGAACTTTTTCCTGAAATTCAGAGGCGTCTTTTTTTAATTTTTTTTGTTCTTCCAAAAATTTATTTTCCATCTTATCTTTTTGACTTTCCAACTCTTTTTGCAATTTATCAACTAATTCATAATTACTCATTATTGTATCAGCATTAATAAAAGCTATTGAAATAGAACTCGTTGAATCATTTAAATTTCTATTTGTTTTGATTAATTCTTTTGGATTTGCTTCTCTTTTGTCATTAAAATATAATACATAAAGGATGATAAGTCCTATAAAAAGTATTAAATCAAACAAAAGTATAATGTTCATTTTTTTGTTTGTCATTGACTTTATTGGCATATTATTGTCAATAATATTTTTTTCTTTTTTTTCCATATTTTTTTATATTTTAAATTTATATTATTATTTTATGAGTTCAGTATCGGTCAGGTGCCCGACTGATAAAAAACCATTTTGTAACAATTTAATACTGAACCGCAATGAACGCAATAGAGACGCAAGGGTCGCAAAGAATTGATTTATAGTGCTTTGTAGTAAAAAAACGATAATTATTAGTTTTTAGATTACACTCTATATATAATCAACGTCATTATCGCTCTGTTTTAGTCGGACACTATTGATTTTTAATAAAATAAAAGTTCAAAGCACAGGATTCATAATTCATAATTCATAATTTTTCAGTATCAAGACACAAGTATCAAGACACAAGTATCAAGACACAAGTATCAAGACACAAGTATCAAGACAC
>CAZZDX010000173.1:0-6877 GCA_964653185.1 uncultured Bacteroidales bacterium | reverse complement strand
GCTCCTTAATGTATTTTACTACATCGTTAAATCTATGCAATATCTCTTTTGTTGGTAAGCCCACTAATCTTTTTCTAAAACAATGTCTGCAATAAGTTGCGCATCTGTTTGTTGACAAAATCAATGCTGTCTGATTATATTTATGCTGAAATCCCGACATTTTTGTGTTTTCCAGTTCTCCACTTGTATCATAGTCACCCGACACATCTAACTCTTCTGTTGAAGGAACTGCTATCTTTCTAATAGGGTCATCAGGGTTATTCCTGTCTATTAAAGATATATAATATCTTGTGATATACATAGGATGTATATCTATGACGCTTTGTAGTTGTATCTCTTGTTTTCGTGTTAAATCTATATACTCTTTCAACTGCGCAATAGTACAGATATTTTTTTTTAGTTCGTCTTTCCAGGTTATAGTATTCATAATCGTATATTATTTAGAGTTTATTAATCAAAGTGCTGTGTTCTAAAATAAATAATAATCTCATTAGACATTGTCCTAGCGGGACTAATATTGATATTAAAAAAATAAATAGATACTGAAAACAATCAGGCATCAGTTAATTGCCTGACATATCAGTTAAATGCTTGACCCAACTAAATAATTATATTGTTAAGAATAGGATTTAATACAAGTTTTAACACATATTCAACAATTCCTAATTGCTAATAATATTAAAACATCAATATTGACAGGAGATATTATTTAGAAAAGATATTAATTATTATATACTATATATTTTTTAATAAAGTATCCGTCTTAAGACGGATACTTTATCTGTTTTTTTATTCTTTAAGAATAATTTTTTTTAAAATATTTAGAAATTAAGCTAACTTAACATCTACTGCATTAAGACCTTTTTTTCCTTCTTTAAGTTCAAAAGTTACTTCATCATCTTCTTTTATATCATCTATAAGACCAGTAACATGTACAAAATATTCTTCTTTTGTTTCTGTTTCAGTAATAAATCCAAATCCTTTGGTTTTATTAAAAAATTTTACAATTCCTTTTTTCATTTTATTTTAATAATTTAATTTTAATAATTTAATTTTAATTAATTTTTTGCAAAGATATAAAAAAAATTAAAAATATTCATTTTTTTATTTTTTTTTTCCACAAACTCTTATTATTTTTCTTCTAAAATTTTTTGAAGACCATATAATTCATCTCTTAGTCGTGTTGCTTCTATAAAATTAAGTTCTTTGGCTGCTTTGTTCATAGAATATTTTGTTTTTATTATTGTCTTTTTTATTTGTTCTGTTGTCATATATCTGACAACAGGATCAGCAGCGATATTAATTTTTTGTTTTTCAATATAAGGTCTGTTTCTTTTAAATTTTGAGTCAGCAACAGCGGTCTGAGCAAGTATTGACTTAGTAGATTTTATTATCTGTGCAGGAATTATTTTATTTTTAAGATTATAGTCCAGTTGTTTTTTTCGTCTTCTATTTGTCTCATCTATTGTTTGTTGCATTGACTTTGTAATTTTATCAGCATACATAATAACTTTACTGTCTATGTTACGTGCTGCTCTTCCTGCTGTTTGTGTAAGAGAACGGTTAGAACGTAAAAATCCTTCTTTATCAGCATCTAATATAGCTACAAGAGAGACCTCGGGCAGGTCAAGTCCTTCTCTTAACAAGTTAACACCTACAAGAACATCATAAACGCCCAGACGAAGATTACGCATTATCTCAACCCTGTCAAGAGTAGCAACATCAGAATGAATATAAGTGCATTTTATATTAAGTTTTAAAAAATATTTAGATAGTTCTTCAGCCATTCTTTTTGTAAGTGTTGTAACAAGCACTCTTTGTTTTTTGCTTATTGTCTTATTTATTTCGTCAAGTAAGTCATCAATCTGATTAAGAGCCGACCGCACTTTGATAACAGGATCTACAAGTCCGGTAGGACGGATAAGTTGTTCAACTATAACGCCCTGACATTTTTTAAGTTCATAATCTCCGGGAGTGGCGCTAAGATATATTGTTTGGTTTACCATTGTTTCAAACTCATCAAATTTCAAAGGTCTGTTATCCAAAGCAGAAGTCAGTCGGAATCCATATTCTACAAGATTTTGTTTTCTTGAGCGGTCGCCTCCATACATAGCTCTCAGTTGTGGGATACTTGCATGGCTTTCATCAATAATCATCAGATAATCATCAGGAAAATAGTCAAGTAAGCAGAAAGGTCTTGACCCTGTCGGTCTGCCATCAAAATAACGTGAGTAGTTTTCTATTCCTGCACAATAGCCCAACTCACGCATCATTTCCAAATCATAAGTAACACGGTCTTTTAATCTTTTGGCTTCTAAATGGCTTCCTTGTTTTTCAAAATATTCAATCTGCTTAATCATATCATTATGAATTTCAATAGCAGCATTTTTCATTGTATCTTTTGAAGTAACAAAGATATTTGCAGGATAGATGCTGACAGAGTCAAAGTCCTCAATTTTATATCCGCTATCAGGGTCAAATGACTCAATAGATTCTATTTTATCTCCAAAAAATATTATACGATAAGCATAATCAGTGTATGCAAGGAACACATCAACAGTATCACCTCTGACGCGGAACTTTCCTCTGTTAAACTCATCTTCTGTTCTTGAATAAAGACCATCAACCAAAGAGAGTAATAATTTGTTACGACTGATTATTTTATTTGTTTTTAAATGTATCACATTTTTATTAAAGTCCTCAGGATTTCCAATTCCGTAGATACAGGATACAGAGGCAACAACAATAACATCTCTTCTGCCTGATAACAAAGCAGAAGAAGTGCTAAGTCGCAGTTTTTCTATTTGGTCATTAATAGATAAGTCCTTTTCAATATAAGTATTTGTTGAAGGTATATATGCTTCGGGTTGATAATAATCATAATAAGACACAAAATATTCCACGGCATTTTCAGGAAAAAACTGTTTAAACTCTCCGTATAATTGAGCGGCAAGAGTTTTATTATGACTTAATACTATTGTTGGTCGCTGAGTTTGTTGAATAACATTAGCAATAGTAAAAGTTTTTCCTGAGCCAGTAACGCCAAGCAATGTTTGATATTGTTCGCGTTTGTTAATGCCGTCAGTTAATTGTCTGATAGCTTGGGGCTGGTCACCTGTTGGACTGAAATCTGATGTTAATTTGAATTTCATAAAAAGACAAACTGTTAAATTACCAAAACGGTTTACTCAATATTCTTTTGAACGTTCAATGTTAAAAGTAAATTATTATATGACATTACCAATATTTTACAATTATGTTAATTAATTCTGTTCCAATTATTCTAAAATCATTCAAATCATCAATTGTCCAATTTTTTATTTTATATAATTCGTCATTGCTTTTTATAAGATTGATAATTCTTTTGTAATCACTATTTTTAATTTCTAATTTTTTCATAAAAAATTCAATTTAAATAAATACATAAATTTTTATCAAATAAGCTATTCGGTTTTAACGGCTTAGTTTTATATGTAGGTAGTTTCATTCAAATCAATTAATAAAACTGCCAAGTGTATAGTGTAATTATTTTAATGTGTTTGATGGTAGCTTAATTTTAACATGCAAAATTACAAAATAACCTGATATATTGCAAATTTTTATAGATTTATTTAATACAAATGGCTTTTTTAACAGATATTATTCCGTCAACTTTTAAGGTATAAAAGTAAATTCCGGGAGTAAGAGCAGAAGTGTTCCATTTAACAGAATAATTACCTTTGTTTTGTTGCTTTTTTACTAATCCGGTAATATATTTACCTGTCCATGAGTAAATATCAAGTTCTGTATAAGCTGTTTTATTCAAATAATAAGTAAATGTTACGCTGTTTTTAAATGGATTTGGATAAATATTAAATTTTAAATTTTTGTATAATTCATTTATACCTTCAGATATATTTGCAGCAATATTTGAGACCGACTTATCATAAATTGCTGAGCCATCAGGGCTACACGAATCCGGACTTAATACAGATATTTGATAATATACAGTATCTGAATAAGAACTTGTGTCTGTCCATGAATACAAATCACTTGTTACCGAGTCAATGAGCAAGAGATTATCAGGAGAAGTGCCTTTATAAATATAATATTCGGTAAAATCAAATCCTGAATACTTGTCCCAGTCAAGTTTATAACCTTGTGGTGATAATGTTGTAATTGACAGGTGAATAGTTTTATGAAAAGGGCTTAAGTCCGACTCAAAATCACATGTATCAATAACAGATATTTTGTATGTATCTGAATGTTGTGCAGGGTTTGAAGAAGTATCGGTAAAAATGCCTGAGCTGTCAAAAGCCACATTTGCTATTAAATCAAAAGTATCTGTTCCTGACATTTTATATATGTTAAATGATTTTGTGACAAGGTCCGGAGTTTTTTCCCAGATTATCAGGTTTTTATTTATTTCATTGTTTACTGTAACCATACATATTTTTTGGTCTTGATATGTATTGGAAGGGAAGCATCCGTATCCATTTTCATCTGTTTTTATAAGATAAACATCTTTTTCGCCGGCTCCGAAACTAAATGTATATCCGGATATGATATATCCGTTATCATTGGTTTGTTTAACAGAATAGGCATAATCAACAGAATCTCCGCCCAAAGTTTTATTCCATAAAATATTGCCTGAATAATCTGCTTTTAAAAGGAGCATATCTGCTCCTATTCCGCCAGTGATAATATATCCGTTATCGTTTGTTTGTCGGACAGATTCTCCACAATCATTATCTGTGTTACCAAAGGTCTTTGTCCATAAAGTATCACCAACAGAGTCGGTTTTTATAATATATACATCTTTATTTCCTGCGCCAAAGCTTTCAGTATATCCGGTGATGATATATCCGTTGTCATTAGTTTGCTGCACAAAATATCCTTCATCCTGGTCAGTTCCGCCAAAGGTCTTGGTCCATAGGATATTAGCTGATGAGTCGGTTTTTATAAGATATACATCAGAGCCACCTAGGCCGGAACTTTTGGTATAGCCGGTAATAACATATCCTGTATCATTGGTTTGCCTGACAGAATATCCTTTATCCCATGCTGAGCCGCCAAAGGTCTTAGTCCATAGAGTGTCGCCAATAGTATCTGTTTTTATAAGATATACATCATAAGCTCCTGCACCAAAGCTCCTGGTATAGCCGGTAACAATATAACCATTATCATTTGTTTGCTGAACAGAATATCCTTCGTCATTATCTGTTCCGCCAAAGGTCTTAGTCCATAAAGTATCGCCGACAGAGTCGGTTTTTACAAGGAATACATCTTTATTTGAAGCGCTAAAGTTATAAGTATAACCTGCAATAATATATCCGTTATCATTTGTCTGTTGGACAGAGCGACCTGCATATTCATTTTCATTCTGAACACAAATTTTTTTATACCATAAAGTGTTGCCTGTAGAATCGGTTTTTACAAGATACAGATGATGTCCTGTGCCAAAGCTGGTGGTAAATCCTGTAATAATATATCCATTATCGTTTGTCTGTTGTAATGAAGAACCTTCTTCTGACCCGGTGCCACCAAATATTTTTTCAAAAGTAATTTGTGCTTTTACATTTGAAACAGATAAGCAAAAAAATAAAATTGCAATTGAAAAATAAAATTTTGGACTTTTTAATAATTGTTGTTTTTTCATTTATTTATATTTTTATAATTTGTTCATTATTAATTAGTTACATTTTGTTTCGGCTTCACTCAACAATTCAACAACTAAAAAAACTCAAGATATAGAAATTGAAAATTTGGTCTTTTTTATAAATTTTTATTTTATTTATTTGTGTCTTTTTTATACTCACCCCTAACCCCTCTCTACTAGTAGAGAGGGGAACCAAAAGGGGAGAGTAAAAAATATTGAACAATTTTTGCTCTATATTTAGGGTTATTTCAGTATTTTTTTGTCATGGATGTTTCATAATATTTTTAGTTTTTGTTTATACACAAGCTTTTGCAAAAATAGAATAATTTAGTTTATCCTTGGTTTAATGATTTCATTATATTTTTTTGTATCTCTCAAAAGTTTTAGCATTGGCTCTTGTTTTAAGTCATTAAAATCATCAAAACCTAATTCAATAGCATTATTTAATTCTGATATTGCTTTATCTAATTTATTTTGTTTAGAATATAAACATGCATATAAATAGCTTGGTCCGTAATTTTCAGGGTCTATTATCTTATAAAGTTTTAAAGATTTTTCTGCCTGTTTAAAATCATTTGAATTTATAGTATTATAAGATTGCATATAAGAGGACAAACTCAAAAAATTAAGTAATCGTTTAATTAACAGAGTTTCTTCTTTATCTTTTGTGTTTTTTATTTGCTCGTTCAATCTCTCAACTTCTTTTTTCCACCATAAAACATTTTTTGCTGAAAGATAATATAAATATTGTTGTTGCAGTTCAACTTCTTTTTGTTCATTTTGTTCTTTGTATTTTATTTTTTTTTGAATTTTATCAGATTGTTCAAGTTTTGTTAATATTTTTTTATATTCCGTAACATCATATAAATCATCTAAATAATTAATTATTTTTTTATACAATATATATGTTTTATATGTCTCATGCGGATTATTTTTTTTATCTGTTTCAGGCAAATTATTTTTAATAAAATTATGGATAGCAGAGTCATTAACAGGTATAAGATTATTTCTCATAGCATTAAATTCTAACCATAGAAACACGTCAGGGATTATTTTTTTAGGTGGCCAGTCATGTTTTCCTTCAAAAATGATTAATTGATGTTTTATATCTGATTTGTCAAGAGCTTTGTTTAGATTTTGCATTTCAAGATAATTAAAATCTTTGTCTCCTACTAATCCTATATAATTAAATTTGTTGGTAATTGGTCTGTCAATCTTGGGAAATCCGGCAGAACATCC
>CAZZDX010000172.1:0-6922 GCA_964653185.1 uncultured Bacteroidales bacterium | reverse complement strand
TAAATTACTCACTTCGTTCGTGAGATCGCTTCGCTAAGTTGCTAAATTGTTAAATTGTTATAGCAAACTACCGCTTTATTGGTATTCGTTACGAGCAATCACTATTTAAACAGGGAATAAAAGACATCCTCAATTTTTCTTACAGGTTTAATCTCAATATTAAATTTACTAATATTCAATCCTTTTTTATTATATTTTGATATAAATATTTTTTTAAACCCAAGTTTTTCAGCTTCTGATATTCTTTGTTCAATACGGTTTACAGGTCTTATTTCCCCTGACAGTCCTATTTCAGCAGAAAAGCATGTTTTGGGGTCAACAGGTATATCTTCATTTGAAGATAATACAGCACAGACAACGCCTAAATCAATAGCAGGGTCATCAACTTTTATTCCTCCTGTTATGTTTAAGAATACATCTTTTGCTCCTAATCTAAAGCCGCATCTTTTTTCCAATACAGCGAGCAGCATATTTAATCTTTTGGTATCAAAGCCGGTTGAAGAACGTTGAGGCGTTCCATAAGCAGCAGAGCTTACCAATGCCTGTGTTTCTATAAGAACAGGTCGCATACCTTCAATAGTTGCAGAGACAGCTATGCCACTAAAATCTTCGTCTCGCTGTGATATAAGCATTTCACAAGGATTAGAAATTTCTCTTAGTCCTGTATCCTGCATTTCATAAATACCTAATTCTGATGTAGAGCCAAATCTGTTTTTTGTTGCTCTTAATATTCTGTAAACATAATTTCTGTCTCCTTCAAATAGCAAAACAGTATCAACTATATGTTCTAATATTTTGGGACCTGCCAAACTACCGTCTTTTGTGATATGACCTATCAAAAATACAGGCGTTGAAGTTATTTTTGCATACTGTTGCAATTCAGAAGTGCATTCCCTTATTTGCGAAACACTTCCTGCTGATGATTCAATAATATCTGTATGTAATGCCTGTATTGAATCAATGACCACAATATCAGGTATTAGTTTTTCTATATGTTTGAAAACAGATTGTAAAGAGGTCTCTGTAAGTATATAACAATTATCATTATGTATGCCTATTCTATCTGCTCTCATTTTAATTTGTTGTTCACTTTCTTCGCCTGTTACATAAAGTATTTTAAGTTTTTTTATATTCAATGCCATTTGAAGCATTAATGTTGACTTTCCTATGCCCGGTTCTCCTCCGATAAGAACAACAGACCCCGGGACTAAGCCCGAACCTAATACGCGGTTCAATTCATTGTTGTTTACATCTATACGAAACTCTTTTGAGGAATTTATCTCTGATACAAGTTTAGGTTTTGTCTTAACTTTTGTTGGCAACAACTTTTCCCATTTTTTTGCTTCTTCATCTCTTTGTATTATTTCTTCTACATAAGTATTCCATTCTCCACAGTGCGGACATTTTCCAATCCATTTATCTGACCGTGAGCCACAATTTTGACAAAAAAAAGATGTTTTGGTTTTTGACATTAGAGGTTATGTTTGACATATAGGTAAGACATTTCAAATTTACCTATTTTTAATTAATAGAAAATAAAATTTAAAGATAACAAAATTTTATTAATTTTTACAGATAAAGCGAGTTAATATAGATAAACTATTTTCAACTACTACTGTAATACTAACTTACTTACTTTCACAAACTTATCAGTTCTTAGTTTTATAAGATAAACACCTTTGGGATAAGAAGATAAATCAATCTGTATTGTTGAATTTGCGGTCTTATTATATTGTTTCTTATACATAAACTGACCATTAATATTTGTAATTTCTACTAATAGTTTTTCGTTTTCTGTATTTTGTATTTCCAGGTTAACAAAATTGTTAGTTGGATTTGGATACAATTTAATTTCATTATCAAAATTGTTCTCATTTATGTTCACTATAATATCATGAAGTTTTACAAGAAAAATATCATAGATACCATTATTTGTTAAAATTGTTGAACCAAATGTAATAATATCACTCTTAAAATAACCTGTTATATATATATTCCCTGATGCATCAATAGTAACACTAAATCCTCCATCCGAATTAGCACCTCCTGCACTTTTTGCCCATAATACATTGCCTGTTGAATCATATTTTACAAGAAAAATATCTGTAGTATCACTACTATTATTATTTATTAAAGTTACTGAATCAAATGTAATAGTTGGACTACAAAAATAACCTGTTAGATATACATTTCCCAAAGCATCAGTAGTAACACCATGTCCAGAATCATAACTGTTGCCTCCAGCACTTTTTGCCCATAACATATTCCCTGTTGAATTATATTTTACAAGAAAAACATCTTCTATGCCATTACTTGTTAAAATTGTTGAATCAAATGTAATAGTATCACTCCTAAAATAACCTGTTATATATACATTCCCTGATGCATCACTAGTAGTACTCCATGCTTCATCCCAATCAGTGCCTGCTGCACCTTTTGCCCATAGCACATTGCCAGTTGCATTATATTTTACAAGAAAAATACCGTATTCACCATTATTTGTTAAAGTTATTGAACCAAATGTAATAGAACCAGAAAAAACACCTGTCATATATACATTTTCTGATGCATCAGTATCAATACTATATCCATTAGCAAGTCCTCCGGCATTTTTAGCCCATAACACATTGCCTGTTGCATTATATTTTACAAGGAAAGCGCTATAACAACCATTATTTATTAAAATTGTTGAATCAAATGTAATAGTATCACCCCTAAAATAACCTGACATATATACATTCCCTGATGCGTCAGTAGTAACACTATATCCTACATCCCACTCAACGCCTCCTGCACTTTTTGCCCATAGCACATTGCCTGTTGAATCATATTTTACAAGAAAAATATCTCTACCCCCATTATTTATTAAAGTTGTTGAATCAAATGTAATAGTTAAACTACTAAAAAAACCTGTTATATATATATTTCCTAATTCATCAGTAGTAACATCACGCCCCCAATCCTCATTAGTGCTTCCCGCACTTTTTGCCCATAGCACATTGCCTGTTGAACCATATTTTACAAGAAAAATATCATAGTTACCATTACTTGTTAAAGTTATTGAACCAAATGTAATAGTTGGACTACAAAAACAACCTGTTATATACACATTTCCTGATGCATCAGTAGTAACACTACGTCCAAAATCTTCATTAGTACCTCCGGCACTTTTAGCCCATTCCCAGTTAGGTGCCTGAGCTTTGGAATATAAATTAAAAATTAATACTAATGCAATTGTAAATAGTAGTTTTTTCATAATAAAATTTTTTTAGTTAACAAATAAATTGTTAATATTAAAGAATTACAAAACAAAGATAAATATAAAATTTATATTTTTATCTTTTTTATTATTTTTTTATAATTTTGGTATTAATTTTTACAAAATAATATTTTATTTAAAATTAGTATATATGTTAATAATTGGCATTGCAGGTGGTTCAGGTTCAGGTAAATCAACAGTTGTAAAAAAGATTATAGAGAACCTGCCTAAAAATTCAGTTGCGGTTATACCGCAAGATTCTTATTATAAAGATAATGGAGATCTTTCAGCAGAAGAGAGGGCTAAAATAAATTTTGACCATCCTTCTTCTATAGAGTTTGATTTGCTGGCTAAACATATTGAGATACTTAAAGAAAACAGACCTGTTCAAATGCCTGTTTATTCTTATCTTACTTGTTCCCGTGCAAAAGAAACTATAAAAATTGAACCGAAAAAAGTGATTATTGTTGAAGGAATATTGATTTTATCAAATTATGAGTTAAGAAAAAAGTTTGATATAAAAATTTTTGTTGATGCTGATTCTGATGACCGCTTAATGCGTGTGATAAGAAGAGATATAAAAGAAAGAGGTCGCTCTTATGAACAGGTCTTAAAACATTATGAAAATTTTGTTAAACCTATGTATCTGCAATTTATTGAACCAACAAAAAGATATGCTGACATTATAATACCACAAGGTGGCGAAAATAGTATTGGTATTGATATTTTAGCTTCTAAGATAAAAATAGACCTGAATATATTAAAAAATTAAAATGTAAATTGAAAATTGTTTTCAGGCAACTGCCTGATAAATTAGCTTAAATTATTACCAAGCAGAGTATATATAAAAATATACAAAATGATAAGACAAACAAAAAAACCAATTACTGGTCATAAAAAATTTTATTGGTATCTTATAATAATAATTATTATTATAGTTGTCTATTTATTATTTTTTAATAAGAGTAATAAGAAAACAGATGGAGAATTACAGAAAACATATAATACTTCATCTGATATAAGCACTTCTGAGCCACAATTTAAAAAACAGGGAGAGTTATTGTTTTTAAGTGAAAAAGATAAAAACAAAATAAAAAAAATTGACATTGAGATAGCCGATAACGATAAAAAGAGGATACAGGGATTAATGTATAGAAGTTATATGCCTGATTCTGTTGGTATGTTGTTTATTTTTGATGTTTGCAGAAAACAATCTTTCTGGATGAAAAATACAATAATTTCTCTTGATATAATATTTATAAATGAGGATAAACAGATTGTAACAATACAAAAATTTGCAGAGCCATATAATGAACGACCTGTGCCTTCGTTTAAAGATGCTATATATGTTGTAGAAGTAAATGCAGGATTTTGCGAAAAATATAATATAAAAGAAAGTGATTTTATAAGTTTTAATAAAAAAGAGATTTGAACCTAATAATAGTCATATACCATTTATAACTTAACAAGCAAATTTGATAATAAAATTTATTTTTTAAAATAAATTTTATTTTGTATTTTTGCATTTTAAAACAAAATAATAATTAAAAGTGCGGAGTCAGCACGATAAACACTGACAAAAATAAAATGAAAAAAACAATGATTTTTTTTGTATTGATTATTGTCATGTCTATCAATGTCAAGGCACAAATTCCAAATAATGGATTTGAAGATTGGGCTACAATAGGCAGTTATGAGGATCCTACAGGATGGGCAACAATGAATGCCGTATGTGCAGGACCTTTTTATTCTTGCACAAAATCAACAGACCATTATCCGGTATCTGTTGGCAATTATTCTATCAGATTAGAAAACAATACTTCATTAACCCAAACGACAGGTGGATACGGTATGGCAATAACAAATGCTTTTGATTATCCATTTAAACCTGCTTTTCCTATTGTTGGAAATCCAACGAGCCTTTGCGGATATTATCAATATAATTCACTGAATAATGATTCTATGTTTATTCGCATAGTCTTTTTTGAAAATAGCATAATGCTTGGATACAATACATTTATTACTGGTATTACAACTTCAACATGGACATCTTTTAACCTACCTCTTACTTATCCTTCAGCTGATAGTGCAACATTGTATTTTTCAGCATTTTATCCATCTGGCCCAACTGATGGACCAAAAGGCAATTCCGTGCTTTACGTTGACAATCTTAGTTTTGATAATCTGATTGGTTCCGTTTCCGAACAGACCTCCGAAAACACCACATTCAGTTTATCTCCTAATCCTGCTTCTAACATTGTTACTTTAAATATTGACAATAGAAATAATGCTGACCTGACATTGAATATTTATAATGTAATTGGTGAATTAGTTAGGTCGGACTTGCTGAAACAAAATCAGCAGAAAATAAATATAGGTGATTTAAACAACGGAATTTATATTGTTGAAATCAAATCCAACGAATGGACGGCAAAGCAAAAACTAATAATTCAAAGATAAGATTGGCAGCATATATCAAGACCATTATTGACAAATTTAAAAAAAACAAAAAGTGGAGTCCAGAAACCACTATAAAAAACGGGACGAAATAAAAACCAAATATTAATTTAAAAAACTTAATTAAAATGAAAAAAACATTTATTTTTATAGCACTCATTATTTCAATGAATACGTTTGGACAACAACAGGTATTAAACGGAAGTTTCGAGAATTGGTCTGGAGATAGTTTAGAGCCTGACGGTTGGTTTTCTCTTAATATGATAACCCTCAATTATCCAACTTACGGAACTACAAGAACTACCGATGCTTATGACGGAACCTATGCACTCAAATTGGTATCAGGAAAAGTAGATGCTACACCTTTTGGATTTCCATTGACTGATACAACTGCTATGGCAACAATGGGATACTTCAATAACGAACCCCATGAAGGAATTCCATTTACAGATAGACCAGAAAAACTTACATTTTATTATAAATATTCACCCGGCACTTACCCTGTAGGTATAGTTGACACCGGGCAGGTTTATGTTAAATTTGAACTTCAGGGATCTAGTCTCGGAGAAGGTATCATGCAATTTTACGGCAATACTGTTACAGAATATACTTATGCAGAAATTCCTATCACATGGTGGGATCAATTTACACCGGACACATTAAAAATTGGTATTGCTTCCAGCACAACAGGTTTTAGTCAATGTGATGTTTGCCATTTTGCTAATCAAATAGGCAGTGAATTAATAATTGATAAAATGGAATTTGTTTATCCGACAGGAATAAATAATTTAGATAATATGGATAATTCAATCAGCATTTATCCCAATCCTGTTACTAAAAAATTACTCGTTAATTCCAAAAATAAATTAACTAACTACTCAATTTATAATTCCATTGGAGAACTAATAAGTGAAGGTAAAATAATTAATAGCTCTATTAATGTAAATAATTTGCAAAAAGGTTTTTATTATGTAAAAATTAAAACTGTTAACCAATTTAAAATGTTAAAATTTATCAAGAACTAAACCAGCCCATAACAATATATATAAAAAATTGCTGTGATAGTAGTAAGTTCAAGGGTTGTAGCCCGCTTCAACTTTTCTGTAACTTGACAGGAAAGTGCCACGCAGTCGGCTACTATCTCTTATACGAGCCGTCAGACTGTCTAAAAACCTAAAATTTAATGCTATTAACAAAAACAGGAAA
>CAZZDX010000171.1:0-6930 GCA_964653185.1 uncultured Bacteroidales bacterium | reverse complement strand
GTTCACAGTTTAAAATTTCATAACTGTTAATTGACCTAATTTCTAATTGACCTAAAAAATGACCAATAAAACTAATAACAAAAAAAGGGATTTAGAAGAAAGAACAGCTAAATTTGGAGAGAATATAATTATTTTTTGCAAAAAAGTCCCAAAAAACCCAATTACAATTCCTCTAATAACACAACTTGTTAAGGCGGGAACTAGTGTTGGAGCAAATTATTGCGAGGCTGATGATGCGGAAAGTAAAAAAGATTTTAAACATAAAATAGGAATAGTTAAAAAAGAATCACGTGAATCAAAGCATTTTATTAGAATGATTACAGTTGCTGTTCCAGAATTAAAAGATGAAGCAAAACCATTGTGGCAAGAAGCAAAAGAATTGAATTTAATTTTTAACACCATTTATAAAAAAGTAAGCTAAAACTTAACACATTTTGACTTGGGTATTGATTAGGTTAATTAGATCAATTAGAAATTTATAAAAAAAGTTGTATGAACTAATTATAAAAAATATACTGTGAATGGTTACAAATTTTTTAAATAATAACTATTTTTGCATTTAATTAAGATTATAAAACAAAAGAAATGGAACCTAAAAAAGACAGTTCTTATTCTAAAAAATTTATTAACCTTGAAGAGGTAATAGCAAGCAGAAACACAAAATTATTAAAGTTTCTTCCAAAATTTATTTTGAATTACTTAAAACGAATTGTTCATGAAAAAGGATTAAATGCTGCTATGAGCAAAAATTCTGATAAAATTGGATTAGATTTTGTTGATGCTATACTTAAAGAATTTCAGGCAAATATTATTGCAAAAGGTGAAGAAAACATTCCTTCAACGGGCAAGTATATAATTATATCTAATCATCCGCTTGGTAGTTTGGATGGCTTGGCTTTGATAAATGTTATTGGGAAAAAAAGGAAAGATATCAAATTTATTGTGAACGACTTTCTTTTAAATGTAAAAAATTTAGACGAATTATTTATACCTGTCAATAAGTGTGGTCGTACTCCGAAAGAGGTCTTGGAAATGCTGGAAAAAATTTATAGCTCAGATAATACTATTTTAACATTTCCTGCCGGATTATGTTCGCGTAAGCACAGAGGGAAAATAGTGGATTTAGAATGGCAAAAAAGTTTTATTACCCAGTCAAAAAAAAATCACAGAGATATTATTCCTGCTTATATTGATGGCAGGAATTCAAACTTTTTTTATAATCTCGCTAATCTGCGTAAATTTTTAAGAATTAAAACAAATATTGAAATGTTATATCTTGTTGATGAAATGTATAAACAAAAAAATAAAACAATAAATATTATATTTGACAAACCAATTTCATATAAGACGTTTAATAATACAATGAAAGATAAAGAATGGGCAGAAAAGATAAAAAGTAATGTTTATGAACTTGGAAGAAAAAAATAATCTGTCTTTTTAAACAAATTTTTATATTTTTGTAGCATTATGCAAAAAATAATTCAAGCTTTTGATAAATCAAAATTAGAAGCAGAACTTACAAAAGACAAATTTGTCAGATATACAAGAAAAGGTAATAATGAAATTTACATATTTACCTATTATGACTCTCCTGATTTGATGCGTGAAGTTGGCAGACTTAGAGAGCTAACATTCAGAGAAGCAGGCGGCGGAACAGGAAAGGAAATAGATATTGATGAATATGATATAACATGCAAACAACTTATAGTTTGGAATCCTACATATAAAGAAATAGTAGGAGGATACAGATTTTTAAATTGTAAAGATATTATAGCCAAAAATTCTAAAGATATCCATATTGCGACAAAAGAACTTTTTGAATTTTCAGAAAAATTTATACAGGAATATTTACCATATACTGTTGAACTTGGAAGGTCTTTTATACAACCTGCATACCAGTTAAGTATTAAAAGCTTGATTAATAAAAGAAAAACAATCTTTGTTTTAGATAATATCTGGGATGGATTAGGTTCAATAATTACAAATAATCATAATGTTAAATATTTTTTCGGGAAAGTTACTATGTATCCTAACTATAACTTACGTGCAAAAGATATGTTATTATATTTTTTACATAAATATTTTCCTGACAATGAAGAGCTTGTATATCCTCACAAACCTTTAGCTCTTAAAACAGATATTAAAAAATTAGAATCTGTTTTTAATGGCAACAATTATCAGGAAAATTATAAAATATTATTACAAAACATTAAAAAGTTAAAAGAAAGAATACCTCCTTTGATAAATTCTTATATGAACCTATCCTTAACAATGAAAACTTTTGGGACTGCTATTAATTATAGCTTTGGAAAGGTAGAAGAGACAGGAATGCTTATTTGTATAAAAGACATATTTAATGAAAAGATTGACAGACATATTGATATACCAAAGTAAATAAATACACTTATCAACAATTATATTTTCACAGCACCAATTAGTTCAGTAACAGAACTTATTTTATGGCGGCATAAATAATCTTCAATTCCATGAATAATTTTAACAGTTATCTGTGGGTCAATAAAGTTAGCAGTTCCTATTTGTATTGCACTGGCTCCTGCAAGGATAAATTCAATAGCATCAGAAGTATTTGAAATTCCTCCTATTCCTATCACCGGAATATCTACTGTTTTTACAACCTGCCATACCATTCTTAATGCAACAGGTTTGATGCAAGGTCCTGATAATCCTCCTGTTATCGTTGATAAAAGAGGTCTTTGTGTCTCAGAATCAATAGCCATTCCTAAAATAGTATTTATCAAAGATATAGCATCAGCGCCTCCGTCTTCAACAGCTTTGGCAATGGCTGTAATATCAGTTACATTAGGTGAAAGCTTGACTATTAAGATTTTTTTATAAACCTTCCTTATTGATTGTGTAATCTTTTTTGCAAAACAAGGGTCTGTGCCAAATTCCATTCCTCCATGTTTTACATTAGGACAGGATATGTTTAGTTCTATAGCAGGTATATTATCTAATGTATTTAGTTTTTCTGCTATTTTTATATATTCTTCAACAGAAGAACCTGATATATTTACAATTATATTTGTTTTATAATTTTTTATTTTAGGGTATATTTCGTTTATAAAATAATCAACACCTTTATTTTGCAAGCCGACAGAATTCAACATTCCGCATGCTGTCTCTGCCATTCGTGGTGATGGATTGCCTTGTCTGTCGTTTAAACTAGTGCCTTTTACTATAATTCCGCCTAACTGATTTAAATCCACAAAATCTGCAAATTCCTCACCATAGCCATAAGTTCCTGAAGCAGTAATAACAGGATTTTTAAAACATAAATCTTTTATTTTTACTCTTAAATCTGCCATAATAAATTATTTGTTAATTTGTATCTGTTTGCCCGTAGTTCAATGTTCAAAGTTCAAAGCACAAAGTTTGATGTTTGACCCCGATACGCTCATACTTCGCTACGGGGCAAGTATTCAGTTGTTGTTGCTTTTCTTTTTTCGATAAATACGGAATGTTCCATTTGCCGACTGATGACTGCCAACTGTTTCTTGTAACTCATAACTTGGAATATTCTAATATTTTACCAGCACAAATCAAAAGCATTAAATACTGGACCTTCGGTACATACGCGTTCATTTCCTCTTATTGTTTTTACCGTGCAACAAAGGCATACTCCAATTCCACAAGCCATCATATTTTCTAAAGACACTTCACAATCAATATTATTATTTTGAGCAATTTTAGCAACGGCTTTGAGCATAGCATTAGGTCCACATGTATATATTTTTTTAAATTTATTAACATCGGTTTTCAAAATTGAATGCTGTGTAACTAATCCTTTTTTACCCAAAGAGCCGTCTTCTGTTGTTACAAAAACATGTCCATATTTACCAAATTCATCTAATTCAAGTATATCATTTTCTTTTTGTCCGCCAATTAAAATATAAGGTATAAAATTTTTGTTATATAAAATTTTTGATAAATATAATAGCGGTGCTATACCGGAACCACCGCCAACTAATAAGACCTTATCTGATGATGGCAAAGAAAAGGAATTTCCTAATGGATATATTATATTAAGATTATCGCCTTGTTTAAGGTAGCTGAGAGCTTTGGTTGCTTCACCTATTTTTTTTATAAATAAGCTAATAGTGTTTTCATTATAGCAAACGTCATTAATAGAAAAAGGACGTCTTAGAAATGTATTTTTTGAGTTTGTGATTAACACTTGCGTAAACTGACCCGGTAGTATTTCAGGTAGTTTTTTTTTAGATAATAATTTAAGGATAAAATAATCTGAACTTATCTTTTTATTTTCAATAATTTTTAAATCCTGTATTATTTTTTTCATTAAGCAAGTTGCAGATTTTTTATTTATACTATCAACAGTTATTCCGTCTAATACCGATTATAATTTGTCATTTGCTTCATTTGACTTGCCGTCTGTCATTAATGACTATCAATGACTATTTGCCTTCTTCAACTATTTCAGCATCTTCTATTGGCTCATTTACTTCCTTTTCCTCTTCTTTCTTGTCCGGTTTAAGCATATCAAGTTTTTGCAGGATATTATACCATTTTATTATTTTTTTAATATCAGATACAAACACTCTGTCTCTGTCATAGTCAGGTAAGACCTGTTCAAAATATTTTTTAAGTGTTTCGTTATCTGATTTATGATTAATAGAAGGTCTACCGGATTCCTTATTATAAATTTTTTGAAATACTTCTTTTAATAATACTTCTTTTTCATTAGTATAAATGTTTATGTCTTCAAGAATGCTAATTTTGTCAGAAGCATAAGCAGGGAATCTTTTTTTATCAATTAAAGATTCTACAATAACTGCATTTTTAGATTGTGCAATCATTTTAAATATTCCGTTTTTTCCTGAAACAGATAATAGTTTACTTAAATCCATAGATAATTAATTTTTTGCCAAATTTAAAAAAATATTTAATAATCAAGATATTCTTGAAAAGATACTTGTAAATAAGATTTTCCTGTTTTTACTATTTGTTTTTCTTTTTCTTTTGATTCAAATTGTTTATAGGTTATTTTGTTAAGATTATGATCATACACAAAATAATTATGTTTGGTAATCCATACCAATCCATCGTCAAAAGCACAACAAACAAATTTGGGTGAATAAGGATTAAATAAATCTTTACTCCATTCAAATTCTTTATGAGCAATATTTAATTGTGCCAATAATGTAGCAGCAATATCAATTTGAGAAGAGACATCAGTATATTTTTTGCCTCTGTATTCTTTTTTTAAAGCATTTCCATAAAACAGCATTGGTATTTTATAAAATGGTTTAGAATGTCTAACCCTGTTTTTTGGAGTATTATGGCTATGGTCAGCTACAAAGATAAACAATGTATTGTCATACCATTTTTGTTTTTTTGCTTTTTTAATATATTCTCCTATACATTTATCTGTGTAATAAACGGAGTTTATAAAATCTTTTTCCTCTCCGCCCCAGTGAAGCACCTCTTTCATTGGCTCATCATAAGGAGAATGAGAGCTAAGAGTAAAGGCGGCAGCAAAAAAAGGTTGTGGATAAGAGTTTATATCTCTGATATGCCTGTCCAAAAAATATTCATCATGCACACCAAGTTTACCAATAGGAATACTATTAGAAAAATCTTTACCTTCAATTATATGATCAAACTGGTTAAAGTAAATAAATCCCTTAATATTACCATAATTTAGCTGTCCCCCAAAATGAAAAGATGTATGATAACCTGTTTTTTGTAATTTTTTAGCAAAACATGGCAGTTTTTGAAACTTGCTTGGTTGTTTTATTATTGATGTTACTGGCGTTGCAGGAAATCCGCTAAGAATTGATGCTATTGCATGATGAGACAATGTTCCGTTTGCATAATTATTTGTAAATAATAAGCCATTGTCAATAAGTTTTTCAAATTCAGGAGTAATACCTTGACATCCTCCCAGAGAATTAATCAAATCGCCAGACCAGCTTTCAAGAAGTATTAATACAATATTGGGCTTATTTGTATTTAATATTTTAATACAGGTATCTTTTTTTATACAATGAAGAGAATCTATGCGTGATCTTGCTTCATCCATATTGTAATAATTAAAAGGGTTTGTATCCATAAATTTTTTGTTTTTCTCTATGCTGTTCATAAAATTCCATGCTGAATTTACTGCTGCTGTATTAACAAAATTGTTTTTAGAAAAATAAACATTACTTTGGTTTATAGGTATTTGTTGAACGCCTCCTCTTATTCCTAATCCCATTAATACAGGAGTTATAAGCAAAAACAATACAGATGTTATATAACTTCTCTTTTTTAGATAAAATTTTTGATATACAAATTTTTGATAAAAATAAATACCTATAGCAGATTGCACAATTATTAATATGATTCCAATAATAATAACTCCTGTTTTGGCAGAATTAAAAGCTTCGCTAGGATGTAACAGATAAGATACTGCTTTATAATTTAGTTTGACTTTCCATTCGTCGTATAAGCCGAGTTCACCTGATGTGATAATAGCAATAACAATTATTATAATAAACGAATAATACTTATTTAATATATTTATAAAGTTTAATTTAATTATTGATTGAAAGAACAATAAGATAAAAGGTATTATCATTATATAACATGCAGTTGAATTATCAAGATATAAAGCATGCCAGTAAGCAGAAAAAAACTCACTTATTTTTACATTTAACAATTTATCATAATTATATATAAAAAATACTGTTCTGTTTAAGACAAAGAACAAGAACCAAAAAACATATTGTTTTATAAAATAAAGAGGAATTTTTTTTGCCATTTTAATAAAAATTTATATCAAATAAATTAACATGATTAATTACTTCGTGAAATTGCTCCCGATAAATACGGGATTTACAATTTGCTAAGTTTGCTAAGTTCATAAATTTTCAGAAAACATATATCATTAGCCCCGCCTTTTAAGGCGGG
>CAZZDX010000170.1:0-6951 GCA_964653185.1 uncultured Bacteroidales bacterium | reverse complement strand
ACAATAATAAGCCTTTTAGAAAATTTAAGCATTAAAAATGTCCTTTAAACCAAAAAATATAATATAATATAATATTGAACTAAATAATTACGATATTTGTTTTTTATTTGAAATTAAATTTAATGCCTATGGGTTAAAATAATAAATAATAAATCAGAGGTACAACAACGTAGTATTTTCAAGGAAAATTGTAGTTGTTATAAATATTCGTCTATTATTACACTAAAGTTCTCTCTGTCTAATCTTAGATTAGCTGATTTTTATTATGAGATTTTTATTTAATTTTAAAATTATTAAAAAAATGAAAAAAATTATAACATTTGTAATAGTACTATTTGTTTCTATTAGTGCTATTGGTTCGGCAAATAGTTTAACCGAACAAAAAGACAATAAATTTATTGGTACTTTCAAAGGATTTACTAATGCCTATGAGTTCCAATTTACCGATGAAAAAGGGGAAACAATCATTATGAATGAAATTAGTGATGAGGTTGAAATTGACTTGTATGAAGATGAAAATATCGGTAAAAAATTTGAAGTTACGTGGGAAGAAGAAATTATTGATTTATATGATGATGAAGGGGAACCCACTGGTGAAACACAAAAAGTAAAACGTATCACAGCATTAAAAGAGGTAAAAAAATAATTAAGCCTATAAAATGTTTTACTATTTACTAAATATAAATTACGACTGTGTATATATCTTATATTACACAGTCGTTTTTATTTAATTAAGAAAAAATACAGTTTATAATATATGAATTCAATTTAAAAAATTAAAAATATTTATAAATGAAAACAAAAAAAGAAATCAAGAATACAACTTTAGGACCTATAAAAGATTTGGAGAAATATTTACAACCTGATTGGTGGAAACGGATATTTAATTCCATGTATCTGAAAACTGATGCTGATATTGTTGAAGACAAAAAAATAACTGAAACAGAAGTTGTTTTATTCAGTCAAATATTAAATTTAAAACTGGATGATGCTATACTTGATTTAGCCTGTGGTCAAGGACGACATACAATTGAGTTAGCAAGAAGAGGAAATACAAACCTCTATGGTTTAGACAGATCTCGTTATCTTATTCGAAGAGCAAAAAAAAATATTAATGCAGAAGGACTATCTGTTAATTTTAAAGAAGGCGACGCACGAAAACTCCCATATTCCACAGATACTTTTGACTATGTTTTAATCTTGGGAAATAGTTTTGGATATTTTGAAAATCTTGAAGACGACTCAAAAATACTTAGTGAGGTTTTTAGGGTACTTAAACCCAATGGACTATTTCTTATGGATGTTGCAGATGGTAATTTTTTAAGAAATAATTATAGTCCTCGTAGTTGGGAATGGATTGATAAAAAGTATTTTGTATGCCGGGAACGCTCACTTACCTCAGATAATGAACGACTTGTTTCACGTGAAGTTATTACTCATATCCAAAAAGGAGTTATTGCTGACCAATTCTATGCTGAAAGGTTATACACACAAAAAGGTCTATCTGAACAATTAAAGCAATCCGGTTTTAAAGAAATTAAATTTCATGGGGCTATAAAATCGAATTCGCAAAGGAATCAGGATTTAGGCATGATGGAACAAAGATTTATTGTAACTACCAAAGTAATAAAAGATTTGACACCAAAAAAGCCAGTGAAAAAGGAATTAAAAAATGTTGTAGTTATCTTAGGTGACGCTAATTATCCTGATAAAATAAAACCCAACTCTACATTTAATGAAGATGATTTCTTTGCTATTGACAGATTAAAAGAAGCTTTAAATAAATTAAACAACTATAAATTTACATATCTTTCTAATCATAATAATTTAATCACAGAATTACAAAAACTTAAATCTAAAACACATATAGTTTTAAATTTTTGCGATGAAGGATATAAGAATAATTCCTCAAAAGAACTTCATATCCCAGCAATGCTTGAAATTTTAGATATTCCATATACAGGATCTTCTCCTCAATGTTTAACTTATTGTTATGACAAATCGCTAATAAGGGGAATCGCTAAAGAAATGGAAATTCCTGTTGCCAATGGATTTTTGATAAACCCTGAAGATAATTTGTTTGAAATCAATATTTCATTTCCCGTTATTGCAAAACCAAATTTCGCAGATGGAAGTTTTGGAATTACAAAAGATAATGTGGCAAATTCCATAGTAGAGCTAAATGATGCTATTTCTAAAATAAGAAAAGAATTTGGCTATGATAAACCTATTTTGGTGGAAGAATTTTTACCAGGAAAAGAAATTGCAGTTGGAATTATAGGCAATCCCCCCGAAAATTATTTTGTGTTACCTATGATTGAAGAAGATTATACTGATTTGCCGGGTGAATTACCTAAAATTTGTGGATATGAAGCAAAATGGTTCCCTGAATCACCTTATTTTACAAAACTTAAATCAGTAAAGGCTAATATTCCTGAAGAATTGGCTCAAAATATTATAAGTTGGTGTTTAAAACTTTCTAAACGTGTAGAATGCAGGGATTATGCCCGTTTTGATTGGCGATTAGATAATGATGGAATACCAAAACTTTTGGAAATTAATCCGAATCCGGGATGGTGTTGGGACGGACATTTAATTAAAATGGCAAAGATAGATGATATAAATTATTCTATGATGCTTGAAACGATATTAAAATCAGCAGAGCAAAGAATATTTCCACAATATGATACATCGTTAAAACAGCGAGCCTGTAACAAGACGGTATAGCCCATAGCCTTTTAGCTTCTCTTTCGCATTTTTTAAAAAAAGGTGTTGATTATCAAGGTGTTACAGGGGTAGGCATTACACTTTTCCCTTCAACTTTTTATTTTTAAACTATACTTTTTTTATAGGCAGTTGTTTATAGTTTATAGATAATTTTTGGCTCTTCGGTATTTTTTATCTTTACCGATTCAATTTACCGAAGAACCATAATAGTAAGATGAGAGAGTAAAAACTAAAAAAAAATAAAATTTATTACTTATCTAATAGTTCTTCATTCAGCAATATCCATACTTTCTTGTTCAAACCGTGCAATTAATGCCTCAATATTTGTTCGTTCCATCTCTTCAATAATCATATCAACAGGTAACCCTATTATGAATTTTATCAAAGAATTTTTTACAATTTTTTCATCTTGAATACTATCAAATATTTTTTCAGATATAGTTATTATTTTATTTATCTTAACTTTTTTTTCTTCCTTTTTTAATGTGTAATCATCTGTTACATAACACTTTATTTGTTTAAAAAATATATTTTTTATTTCTAAAATATTTTTATTTTCAAAAAAATTATAAGATTTTCTGTTTGTTGATTTTTTATGCCAGTTGGTTAATCTGTTAATTATATCTTTATACCGTCTGTTATTATTTTTTTGTATTTCCGTATTATTTTCAAAAGAAAATACGGATAAATAATCTATTACTTTTTTTAGTTTGTCAGGTTCAAGAGTTTGTAAAGAAATATAAGTTGGTATTACCACAGGATTAGCATATATCTGAATGCTCTTATCATTCCAGAATTTAAATAGTTCGGGAATATCCTGATAATTTTTATGCATAAGAACAAATTTTACGGAAAAAATCCTGTTGTTTTTTTTAGAATAATCATAAAAATATTTTATATTGCTGATTACATTTTCAAATTTTGAATTTTTTCTTATACTTTCATAAGTTTCCTTTTGTAAAGAATCTATAGAAATAGTAAGATTAAAGTTTGCTTTGTTTAATAATTCTTTTACTTTATTATTAAGTATAGTGCCATTAGATGAAACATAAACAGTAATATCAGGATTGATTTTTATAATTCTGTCCCATATATCATAATACAAATCAATTAAAAAAGGTTCTCCTCCTGTAAAACTTACTGTTTTTAGATGTGGGATAAATTCTTCTATTTGGCGGACAAACTCTAAATCATAAGGATTTTTATAAGCAGATTTTTTTTCTCTATTTTTTCTTATAGATGATGAATATTCTCCGCTGCACATTATACATTCAAGGGTACAGGTATTATCTATCTGAAAACTTAACATACAGGGATAATCAGAATCTGAATCAGGCAGATAATCATATTTTATTGCCCCTGTTGAATAAAAATTTTTGTTAATTATATCTTTTTTGCAGCTCTGACATCCCAAAGACATATCATTATGCCTAATATATTTTCTTAATTTATTAATCTTTTTTCCAAACCATATTTCGTGTATGGAATTTTCAGGATATTTGCCAATAGAAAGTCCTCTGTTGTAATGGCAAAGTGTTACTTCACCGGACGGATTAAAAAGTAAAGATTTAAAAGGAGCATGACACAATAATTTTCGTTTTTTTTTCGGTCTTATAGCATTATATTCTTTTAATAATTTCTTATTAACAGGATGATACTTTGTTTTGTTGAACCATTTATTAATTTTTTGAATCATCTCATTTTATTTTTTTATATCTTACTAAATTCAAATGTTTTTTTATCGGAATATAAAAGATATGATATTATATCTTTTAATTCTTCTTTTGTTCTTTTTTCTAATAAAGATACAAAAATTACAAACATAGAATCTTCATTCATATATATCAAAAATTCTTTAAAAGATTTAATATTTTCAAATTTGTCAGATATATTATTAAACTTTGTTTCTAATAATTTAATTTTTTCTGTTTTTTCTGTTTTTGATAAATCTTTATCACTATTAATGTATAATTTGATTTTTTTATAAAAATCCGTTTTATTTTTTATTTCTATTTGAGCAATATTTTTTAATCTGTTTATACTTTTTTTATATTGATCAAAATTCTCTAACAAAGAGTCGTAATCAAACAGATTTAATTGTAAAGAGGACGGGATAGATACTATCTTTGCTGTAATATTATCTAAATTGTATCCTTTTAAATAAATAAAATTAGATTTTTTTAGATTTACCATTTTGGGATTAATCAAATAAATAATTTCAACAGTACTAATAGTATTTTCAAATTTTAATTTAAAGACAAAAGAATCTCTTTTATTTAGATAATTCTGAAGTTTTTCAGATTCTATTTTAAAATTCTTACCATCAATAATCACTTTACCTTTACCTCTAATTGAATGTATAACCAAGGGTATTTCTATTGAACCTTTCCAGTTTGATGGTAAAGTTAATTTTGCATTAGCAAAATTTCTTATCTTTCTGTGTCTTGGAGACATCAGCATCTTTTCATATACAGCAGGAAATTCAAGAGTTGCATTAGCAGGTATTTTAAATTCCAAATTATATGAATCAATATTTTTAAAATCACAATTAAATATTCTGTTGTTTTTTTTACTGGAATATAATTCAGAAGTATATTTTGTATATGCTAAAGCTCTTGCCCGAAAACTTTTTTCTTCATTAACAGAAGAAACAGGATTTGTGATAAGATAAGGATTGTCAGACAATTCTTCTACACTTGCAATCTTTGACTTTTTATTAAGATAATATACTTTTTTTAAAGGGTCATACATCTCCCACTTATTATTAATATACACTTCTGGGACAACATGTCCTTCCAGTTCCCACAATCGTGAGCCAAAGCCAAGTCCGTGCCATATATAAGATAAGACAGTAGCTTTATCATTACATTGTCCAAAACCTAAGGAGTTTATTAATATATAAGGTGAGTAGTGCCATTTTTTGTTTGTTAAAGATTCATTATAATAAATATTATCGCAGACAAATCTCCATGCTTTTCTTTCTGTTGGCTCATCGGGAAATTCCGGCTTCATCTTTATAACTGCATTAATTATATCATCATTATTATAAAATAAATTATTATTTATTTTCATTTTAAAAACTGCTGTCCCTGAACCTTTGTTTGTTAATCTGATAACATTTGATTTGGGAAAATTTGTCTTTAAAACAAAACTTTTTACATCAATCTTATTTTTGTTAATGTTACAAGATGGTATAAATAGCAATATTATCAGCTGGATTATAATAATCGGCTTTACTTTCATCATTTTGATTTATTTTGTTAATTCAATAAATTATAAGAAGAAGCAGGTATATATTTTTTTTGTTTTATTAATTTCAGCAAATGGTCTGATATTATTTTAGCTACATAAACAGAGCCGGAATCATTATAATGAAATATATCATATATATATTTGCTATCATCAGCAGGTATTGCTCTCTCTAAATCTATTAAAGTTATTTCCTCTTCTTTTGCAACATCTCTTATAATATTATTAAAAGTGATATGGAAAAAACGTAATCCATTTAGTATAGCAGAGTCGCATAGAGATTTAGGCATAATATATTCAAAACTGTCGGGCATTTCAGTTATCAGATTTGTGCTGTTTTGTTCAAGAGATATTTTTTGCGTCATTAAAACAGGTTCTATATCCCAGATTTTACAAATACAAACAAAAGTTTTTAAAGCTTTTCTATATTGACTTATTATATCATTTTGGTTAACTAAAATTTTTTCCCCGGCAAGTTCAGAATATCTATAAGATGGTTTCCAATATTTTAAAAGTTTTATATATATATTATGAGTTCTTTCGCATAATACAGGAAAAATTGTATTAGCATTTTCTTTTTTTTTATTTCTGCTGTCATTAAAATATGTTATTAAAGATTTGTATGGATTATTGTTCCAATAAGTTCCATAAGGTATTAATATATCCAAATCGTTTGCATTATGCATAAAAACAACTATTTGTGGTTTATATGGTAATATTTTATTTAATAATATATCTATAGTATGAAAGGAATGGTTTCCAGGCACTCCGGAGTTGAATGAGTTAATTTTCAGTCCTATTTTTTCTTCTAATATATGTCCTGCTAAATAAGGAAATCTGTTCTTTTCGTCAACAATTCCGCATTGGGTAGTAGAACCTCCAACAAAAAAAATGGTTAAATCAGCATTATTATGGATTTTACCTGGTTTTATAAATCCATTTTCGTCAGTTCTGATTCTGTATTTTTTTGGTTTT
>CAZZDX010000169.1:0-6962 GCA_964653185.1 uncultured Bacteroidales bacterium | reverse complement strand
ATAAGAGCAATATTTTTATTTGAATAATTACCTCCGGAAGGGTTAGGACCTGTAACAAAAAAACCAAATACATCATTAAAGCTGGAAGAAACAAATTCAGGATATTCTTCAGAGCCAAAGACATATCTGAATTTTATTGTATCAGATTCAGGAATAAAATTAAATTCCAAGGTAGCAGCATCATATACAGTATGACTAGGGATAAGAGCTTGTAATTGAGGGTCGCTAAATGTTCCATTAGTAGTAGAAGCAAAATTTGAGACAGGACCAGGTGCTTCACTAACATCTCCTGTGGACATTATAATTCCGTTTTCCAATCCTAAATTTGTTCCGCCTCCGCCAGTAAAAGAGCCATAAGAAGCTGCGGCACCATTATAAGTAACATTACTGACAGTAACACCTGTTCCAACCAACACATTTTGAACTAACTGTGTTGGTGTCATTGTAGTATTAACAACCAACTGAGCAAATAATTCGTTTGCTAAAAAAATAAACAAAACAGACATTAGTTTAAAAACCAATATCAGTTTATTTTTTTTATAATGTATAGATGTTTTCATTATATTTATATTTTTATAGTTAAACCATAATTAACAAGATAACGTTTCCAGTTTTCAGTTTTCAAAACACAAAGCACAAAGCACAAAGTTCAAAGTTCAAAGTCCATAATTCATAATTATTGTTAATTGTCTTTATGGATATTTCATTTTTTTCATTTTTTTGCAAAAATACAAAATTAAATAAAATTATCGTATTATTGTTACTGTTCCATTATCGTGATAATTTGAGTTATTATCAGGTAATTTTAAAATATAATAATAAACACCGTCAGCGCAATCTTTGCCATCCCAGTCGTTTTGATAATTACTTTTTTCATAAATCAGGTTTCCCCAGCGATTAAATATCGTAAGTTGATTGTTTTTGAGTTTTTCTATATTAATGATATGAAAATAGTCATTTATTCCATCATTATTAGGTGTAAAGACATTTGGTATTGTTAAATTTACTATCTCAACTTGTTTTATGATAGTATCAAAACATGTATTATTATAATTTGAGACAATAAGTAATACGTCGTAAATTCCTTCGCTATTATAAGTATGTGAGGGATTTTGCTCTGTTGATGTATTATTTGCACCGGATTCAGGGTCTCCAAAGTTCCAGTTCCAGTTATTAGCGCTAGATGATTGGTCTGTAAACGAGATAATGGGATTTTGTGTTAAAGCAACTTCCGGATATGCATAGAAATTTGCATCTGGTTGAGGATAGACAGTTATCATGCCCTGATAAGTATATGTTTCTGTACATCCATCTGTTGTTGTTACAGAAAGAGTAACATCATAAATTCCATCATTATTATAAAAGTGTGAGGGATTTTGTATTGTTGATGTATTAGAACTTGACCCTGTATCTCCAAAATCCCATAACCAGCTGGTAATAGATGAGTCCGAGGTGGAATTATCTGTAAAAGTAACCCAAAGAGGTTCACAATCACTATAAGGATATGCTGTAAAGTCAATATTTGGTGAAGGAAATACAGAGACCTCTACTGTCGCTGTATCTGAACATCCATTATTATCAGTTCCTGTTACCGTATAAATTGTTGCTGTTATAGGAAAGGCATCAACTGTTGCTCCTGTTGTAGATGATAATCCTGTTGATGGTAACCATATATAACTATCTGCACCTGTTGCTGTTAAAGATATTGTATCTCCGCTGCATATAAAAGGATTATCCGGTATTACTGATATTATTGGTTTTGGAAAGACAGTTACAACAACAGTATCTACTACTGAGCTGCAAACATCACTAACAGTTACTGTATATGTAGTTGTTACAGAAGGAGTAACAATAGTAGAACTTGTAGATGCACTATTACTCCAGTGATAAATAACAGGTGATAATCCTCCTGACACAGAGACAGATATTGGTATTGATACAGGACCTGTTTGTTCCATACAAAGCATTGTATCATTAGCAAATGTTTCTATATTAATATAATCTTTAATTGTTATTGTAATAGTATCATAGCCACAGGGAGAAGTTTGTATAACAAGTATTACTGTTTCATCACTTTCTGTGATTCCGTCATAATAAGGGGATATAATAAAAGCTGTTGAGTCCTGTCCTGTTGGTATTACAACGCTGTCTGGTATATTGGCATAATCTGTTCCTTCTGTAGCAGTGCCGCTAACAGAGATAATATATATAGTAAAAGGGGAGGTAACAGGGGAGGAGGTTGTAAAACTTATAATAGCATCGTTACATCCTTCAATTGCTGCATTAGTACCAGGTATAGAGTAAGATATACTGCCGGCACTAATGCCACCTGAAAAACTGTTTTCTTCCAGAAATACAGCTGAATCATAGGCAGCATCACCGGCATCACCAATAGCAATTTTAATATGATACTGGACACAGGGAGTTACAAGACACCAGGCTGTTAAGACAGTTGTAAAGCCATCATAAACAATTGTTGTTCCGCCAAGGTCTTCATTATTTATATAATACATATCATAAGATAATGATTCACAACCACTTGTAGGATAACTTGATCCAGGAAGTCCTCTGTTAACAGTATTAATAGCAACAGGCAAGGATGTTCCGGGAATAAGAGCAATATTTTTATTTGAATAATTACCGCCGGAAGGGTTAGGACCTGTAACAAAGAAGCCGAATACATCATTAAATTGTGAGCATACATATTCAGGATACTCTTCAGAGCCAAAGACATATCTGAATTTTAATGTATCAGATTCGGGAATAAAATCAAATTCCAAAACAGTAGCATCATATACATCATAACCAGGTATAAGAGCAGCTAATTGTGGGTCGCTACCTGTTCCATTACTAGTAGAAGCAAAAAATCCTACAGCACCAGGAGCTTCACTAACATCTCCTGTGGACATTATAATTCCGCTTTCCAATCCTAAATTAGTTCCGCCTCCGCCAGTAAAAGAGCCATAAGAAGCCGGGGCACCATTATAAGTAACATTACTGACTGTAACACCGGATCCAACTAAAATATTCTGAACTAACTGTGTTGGTGTCATTGTAGTATTAATAACCAGTTGAGCAAATAATTCGTTTGTTAAAAATACAAACAAAACAGACATTAGTTTAAAAACCAATATCAGTTTATTTTTTTTATAATGTGCAGAAGTTTTCATTATATTTATATTTTTATAGTTAGTTGATAATTAACAAGCTGAATTCAAGTTTCAAATTTCATTCCGATTTGTCGGAATTATTCCGGAAATCAGGCATTCGTCAGTAGCCGAACATGATTGCCTGATGACAATACAAATTTAAAATTAATTTCCAAAATTACAAAATAAAAAACATAAATGCAAATTTATTTTAAATTTATTTTAAATTAAATTATATAAAATTATGAATAAAAAAGTTTTTTTGACTGTTATTTGTGAATAACAGAGGTTTTTTTAATAAAATTTTATTATTATTTTTTTTGAAAACAATAAATATTTTTAAATTATGTTACAAAAATACTAATATATTTTATATTTGCTGTTGAATTAAAGAATAGAATATTCACTTATTTAATATTTATAAAAAAATGTATGGAAAAATAAAAGAAGATTTAAAAAAGACCCTTAAAGAGTTAAGAGAGCAAGGTCTTTACAAAGATGAGAGAATTATTACAACATCTCAGAGTGCGGAAATCAAAGTTTCAACAGGAGAAGATGTCCTAAATTTCTGTGCTAACAATTATCTTGGATTAGCTAATAATGCTGAGGTAATAAAAGCAGCTCAGGATACTATGGACAAGTGGGGCTATGGTCTTGCTTCTGTTCGTTTTATCTGTGGAACACAAAAAATTCATAAAGATTTAGAGAAAAAGGTATCTGAATTTCTTGGCACTGATGATACAATTCTTTTTGCAGCTTGCTTTGATGCTAACGCAGGTGTTTTTGAGCCACTTCTAGACAAAGATTGTGCTATTATCTCTGATGAGTTAAATCATGCATCTATCATTGATGGCGTCAGATTATGTAAAGCACAACGTTATCGTTATAAACATTCTAATATGGAAGATCTTGAAAGATGTTTAAAAGAATCTCAATCTGCTAAATACAGGTTAGTAGCTACAGACGGAGTATTTTCTATGGATGGAGATATTGCAAAACTTGATGAGATATGTGATTTAATTGAAAAGTATGATTCTTTGATAATGGTAGATGATTCACATGCAACAGGTTATATTGGTGCAACAGGAAGAGGAACGCCTGAGTTTCGTAATGTAATTGGCAGAATTGATATTATTACTACTACATTTGGCAAGACGCTTGGTGGTGCTTCAGGTGGCTGTATTTCCGGCAGAAAAGAAATTGTTGAGATGCTCAGACAACGTTCACGTCCTTATTTATTTTCTAATACTCTTGCACCTTCTGTTGTAGGAGGCACTCTTAAAGTATTGGATATCTTGAACAAATCCACTAAACTTAAAGATAAGACAATGGCAAATGCCAAATATTTTAGAGAAAAGATGCAAGCAGCTGGCTTTGAATTGGTTAAAGGAAATACTGCTATTGTTCCTGTTATGCTTTATGATGCTCCTCTTGCTGTTAAGTTTTCAAATATGCTACTTAAACAAGGTATTTATGTTATAGGTTTTGTTTTTCCTGTTGTTCCAAAAGGTAAAGCAAGAATCAGAGTACAACTTTCAGCAGCTCATTCTAAAGAAAATATTGACAAAGCAGTAAATGCGTTTATAAAAGTCGGAAAGGAATTAAAAGTTATAAAATAAGATTCTATATTTTGTTTTAAATAGTGTTTGTTCGTAAAGTCACTGGTAAACCGTTTTAACGGTTTCTTATAAAAATATAAAAACCGACATTATGAACAAACACTTTTTAAGTTAAATGTATCAAACTATATATGATGAAACAGTCGCTAAAAACAGGATTTAGCTTTGGTTTAACATCCGGAACAATCACAACACTTGGATTAATGGTAGGTTTACATTCCGGCACTCACTCAAAGCTTGTGGTTATCGGAGGTATATTGACAATAGCAATAGCAGATGCATTTTCAGATGCTTTAGGCATACATATTTCTGAAGAATCCAAGAATAAACATACTATAAAAGAGATATGGGAATCAACAATCTCCACTTTTGTATCTAAATTTGTTTTTGCAGTAACATTTATTATTCCTGTTCTGTTGTTTCCACTCACAACAGCGATTATCGTGAGCATAGTTTGGGGACTATCTATACTTGGAATTTTTAGTTTCTACATTGCTAAAGAGCAAAAAATAAACTGTTGGAAAGTAATTATAGAACACTTGCTCATCGCATTAATGGTTATAGGTATAACACATTATGTCGGTAATTGGATTGGGTCAACATTTAGTTAGATCTTCGTAAAGTCAAAACTTATACTAAAAAAGCAAAAGAACGAGTTAAAAAATGTTATTTTGTTACAAGTCCTAATTTATATTTTTTTCTTATAGCATTTAGCATATCTTTGGTCATGGATTTGAGATTATAAGTTGGTTTCCAGTTCCATTCTTTTTTTGCTGACGAGTCATCCATATTATTAGGCCAGCTATCAGCAATATCTTGTTTTATTGAAGCAATATTATAATCCATAACAAAGTCAGGAATTTCTTTTTTTATTTCAGCATAAATCATTTCAGGATCAAAACTCATAGCAGTAACATTAAAAGCATTTCTATGTTTTAATTTTGATGGGTCAGCTTCCATTAGTTTGATAGCAGCATTAATAGCATCAGGCATATACATCATATCAAGGAAAGTTCCTTTTTTTAGAGGACAAGTATATTTTTTGTTTTTAATAGCTTCATAATAAATTTCAACAGCATAGTCAGTTGTTCCTCCACCAGGAAGAGTTACATTTGAGATTATTCCAGGATAGCGGACACCACGGGCATCTACGCCAAATCTTTTATAATAATAATCGCATAATAATTCTCCGCTAACTTTTGTTACGCCATACATTGTATTAGGCCTTTGTATAGTATCCTGCGGTGTGTTACTTTTAGGAGTAGTTGGTCCAAAAGCACCAATAGAACTTGGTGTAAACACAGCACAGTTATTTTCGCGAGCTATTTCCAATATATTATATAAGCCATTAATATTTACATTCCATGCAAGTTGTGGCTTGCCTTCTGCTACTGCTGATAGTATTGCAGCAAGATGAAATATGGTATCAATGTTATATTTTTTTACAATTTTTTCTATCTCATCTTTATTGGTGCAATCAGCTATTTCAAAAGGACCTGATTCAAGTAATTCTTTACTTGGTTTGGTTCTGCGTCCTCCTGCAACAACATTTTCGTTTCCATATCTTTTGCGAAGTTCAATGGTTAGTTCAGAACCTATTTGTCCGACAGAGCCGGTTACAAGAATTTTTTTCATAATATTTAATATATGTTTAGAGTTTAGAGTTTAGAGTTTCAAGTTCCAAGTTCAAAGTTCAAAGTTTTAAGTTTAAAGTTCAAAGCACGAAACACAAAGCACAAAGTCCATAAACTCGTAATTCATAATTTTCCAGTATCAAGTATCAAGACACAAGCCAAAAGCCATATAACCATATAACCATATAACCATTTAGCAATTTAGCAATTTAGCAATTTATTTTATCAGTCCTAATCCTTGTGTTGCTGATTCATCGTTTGGTTTCATTAAAAGAGCTTTATTAAATAAAATTATTGCTTCTCTGAATTTTTTTAGTTTATAATTTGTCCATGCATACATAATAATAGAATCATAATCAAAAGGATATAGATTAATTACTTTTTCAAAGTATATTTTTGCTTTAGTATAATCTTCTTTACCATAATATATTAAACCCATTCTATAGTTTACGAGTGAATTTTGCGGGTCTATTTTTAGGATTTCAAAATATTGTTTTTTTACCTGTTCCCAATTGCCTGAGGCAGAAGCAGGGTAAACGCTGCCTAAACGTGCCTCAATA
>CAZZDX010000168.1:0-6963 GCA_964653185.1 uncultured Bacteroidales bacterium | reverse complement strand
TATTCATTATATTTGTTTCTTGAAAGAAATGAATTAATAGAAGTCCCCTTAAATACCAATTTTGTATTTTATAGGTTCTTCGGTAAAATTTGTGAAAAAATATTTTACAAAATAAAGAAATAAACATTAATGAACATTATAACATATTGGTAATAAATATATTGCAAACATATTGTTAATAACTTTTTATTAATATATATTAATAATATTTAAGCTATACTAAATTTTATATTTTTGTATCTTAAAATATGGCATTGTTAATTAAGTATAATTAAATCATTTATGAATAATAGATTAACTGATATATTAATACTTTATTGAAAAGATTAAAAAATTGAAATAATTGGAAAAATTATGGATAAGAGCTTTAAAAAAAATCTTTGCAATCATTACAATCATTACAATCATTACAATTTTTTCAATAATAATCTGATATATTAATACTTCGTTGAAAAGATTAAAAAATTGAAATAATTGGAAAAATTATGGATAAGGACTTTAAAAAAATCTTTGCAATTTTTACAATTTTTTCAATATTCCAACGATAATAAACTATATTTAATTAACAAGACCTAAAATATTAACAAAATAATAAATATTATTTTAAAAAAGTGAAAAAAATATTTACTTCTTATACTATTATTTTTATTTTATTATTCTTTTTCTTTTGCAATGATATTTATACTTATGGGCAAAAGATAACTACAAAAGAATATATTGAAAAATATAAAGATATAGCAATACGTGAAATGAATAAATATAATATACCGGCAAGTATAACTATTGCACAGGGTTTGTTGGAATCAGAAACAGGCAATAGCAGATTAGCAGTTAAAGCAAACAACCACTTTGGGATTAAGTGCCATTTGGAATGGGATGGACCTACTCTTTACAAAGATGATGATATAAAAAACGAATGCTTTCGTAAATATAATAATCCTCTTGAATCTTTTGAAGACCATTCTTATTTTTTAACATCCAGGTCAAGATACGAGTCCTTATTTGATTTGGATATTACTGATTACAAAGCATGGTCTTATGGACTAAAAAAAGCAGGATATGCTACAAATCCTAAATATCCTCATCTTTTGATAAAAATTATTGAAGAAAATAAATTATACGAATTAGATACACAGGAAACTGCTATTGCTTCAAATATACCAATAGACACCACAAATATTTTAACATCAGAAAATAATTTGACTGAAGAAGTTAAAAAAAAAACAGAAACAGCCAATATATTAACAGATACACTAATAAATTCAGATAATAAGAGAAAAATATTATTAAAAAATAATATTAAATATACTATTGCAAAAAAAGGAGATACTTTTCTAAAAATTGCTCAGGACTTTGATATGCTTGCATGGCAAATATATAAATACAATGATTTAACAAAAGAAGATTGCATTAAGCAAGGACAGACAATTTATTTACAACCAAAAAGAAAAAAAGCCGATGCTGAGTTCCATATTGTTAAGCAAAATGAAACCATGTATTATATATCTCAATTATATGGTATAAAATTAAAATATCTATATAAGGGAAATATTATATCAGAAAACGCACAACCTTATGTAGGACAAAAAATATGGCTAAGAAAAAATAAAGAATAAAACAGAATAAAATTATTCTGTCAAAGAAGGGGTATTCTTTTTTGGTCCTCTGTAACCAAAGATAAAATTAATTCCAAAATGAACATTCATATATCTTGAATATGAAGGAAACATAATACTCTGTTCTTCATAACTAACTGTTTTATTACCATTGTCATCATATTCATCATGTTCTTCTGTCCAGCTATATTTATCATAAATCAAAGGTCCAAGAATGTTATCACTAATAAGATAAAACTGAAAAGAACCAAGATTTAAAGCAAAGCCCAAACCTAAATTGCCATAATTTCTGTTTCGCATAGAATAACTTCCTGAGAGATTAAGAATCTTCCCAAACTGTCTGTTATATGATAATGTTAAAGCAGTATGAACTGCTCTGTTAAAAAATTCAGTCCTTATCAATGCTCCTATCCTATCTTTAGAAGTAAGGTTATATACTCCACTTAAATAAATTTTTGTATTAAGCATAGTACTATACGAAGAACTTTTGTCTTTTATCTCAAAAATATCAGCAAGTGAATCAAGCAATTCTTCTGCTACATCATCAAAATCAATAGTATCATATTTAAGCATATCTCCGATATCAAAGCCCTCAAAAGTAAAAGAAACATTATCATTATAATAATTTTTTACATCTGATTTCCATTTTATATAGCCAAGGTCAATTACGCTTGCTGAAAATGTAAATTTATTGTTTAGCTTATAACAAGCACCTAAATCAATAGCCAGTCCTTTATTTTTGGTATTCATTATGTAATTTCCCGCATCAAAGTCAAGAGAATCTTCAAACATTGCTTCGGGTATAGAAGTGTTAATAAGTATATTTGAATTAGCTGTAAGGTCATAAGTATTTTCATCTGTATAAAGAGATATCTCTGTCTTTTTGGAATTAACATTTAATTTGCCAAAAAGCAATTTTCCTCTTGCTCCTACTGTTAATCTATTATTTATTTCATGAGACATTCCTACTGCATATTCCCTGTAATGCATTGCATTTAATCCTATTCCCTTAAAATCTGCTGTCTTGCCAACAAATTGCCCGTTTCCTTTCCATAATAACAACATCAAATCTTTAGGATATGAAAAATGTGCAAAAAATTTCTCTGTCAAACTAAAACTAAAATAATTCTTTTTCTGTCTAAAGCCAAAAGATAATATTTCTTCCTGTAATTGTAATGACAAGAAATTTCTTTTTTTTAGTTTATCAACAAAATTGTCAAAATTAATACTCAATGAGTCATCATCTCGTCTTATAATATTGTTTTTGGATTTAAGTCCGGTAGTATTTCCAACACCGAGATAAAAAGAAGATAATGCAGGAAAACCAATATAAAATTTATATTCCGGTATTGGTTTAAAAGCAGGATTTGTATAACTTGACTGTGGAATGCTTTGCATATTATAGATTGTTAAATCCTGCTGTGCATAAGATATATTAAAAAATAATCCCTGTAAAATAAATAACATTAAAAATGCAGGTAAGATTTTCTTATGTATAATTTTGTTCATATTTTTATATTTTTAACAAGATAAAGATTTAAAGTTTCAAGTTTCAAGTTTCAAGTTCCAAGTTTCAAGCACAAAGTACAAAACTCATAATCCGTAATTTTCCAGTATATAGTATCATAATTCATAATTCTTTACTATTTACTCATATTCTTATATAAATTAAAAATCTATACTAAGTTGGGCTCTGGCTGCAAGTCTTATCTCCATATTATAATCGGAATAAATTTTTACTATTGTATTTCCATTATCAGAAGTAGCAAGTTTTGTTTTAAGTATCATCTTTTTAGTATTTACAATATTATTCAAACGGCTTTTATCAAATAAGATAGTCGTTGTTTTATTTGTAGGCGAAATTACTTTATAGTCAGGTGGACCACCCGGAACAGCAGAAGCAATAACTTGCTGAAATGAACTGAGAAGAGAATCAAGCACAGTATAAAGTGTATCTGTAAAATAAATCTGCACTTTCCCATCAATAGGAAACCCGTTATTAATATTAAGTTTAAATAATATTGATTCCAATTCATCAACATCATCTATATCAAAGTCCATAGTATCCTGATTTACAAAATCCCAAGCCCTGCCATATAATGGAAGTTCTACTTCAATATCTACATCAAATTTGCTTGTGTCAAGTGCAAAATTTTTTATAATCACACCGTCAGGATTTGACAATGCTGTAATGTCACAAAATAAATATTCCGGAGATATATTTATTGCATCATTAATATTGCTGTTTGTCTTATTAAGGATAAGAGATGTCTCAATTTTCTGTCCTATCTCTGAATATGTTGGATAGTTAATAATCCAAGGGTCAGGTATTCCTGAACCTGAAACAGAAACATCATAAGGAGCATTATCATCTGAATGAGCCCCAATTTGCACAAAATGAGCATTTATCGGAAAGCCAAAAGAATTTGATACAAAAATATTTACTTTGGGGTCTTCTAAAAAAAAATTTCCATCTATTTTATTTTTAAAAATATCTAAAGAAACAGTATCTATATTAACATCAAAAGAATGCTGACTTAAATATCCAAAAACTTTTGAAAACTGAATATCTATTATACCATCTCCCATTGATATAAAATAAGGAGAATTATCAGGATTTGCATCACCATAGACAGTAATATTATAATTTATTTTAATTTTATTACTATCTAAAAATGTAATCTTATATCCTGCCAAGCTAAAACTCTGAGATATAGGCAAAGGACCTGTATAATCAAAAGGCATTATTTTATTAAAAGGAATTCCATATTTTGTTACAGAAGGTATTGTTATCTCTATCTTGGCATAATGATTAATGTCTGAATTAAGATTAAAATCCATACTGCTTATATCACCTGCTTTAACAAATATGCTATCAAGAATCTCATTATTGTTCACAATAAACTGATAATCTTCAGAATAAGGAATAACAGCACTATCCCCAGGTGCTAAGATAAGAGGCGCAGGTAATATAATATTTGTATTAATAGGTTGATTAGGAATATCTACAAACTCATCAGCTTCTTTTGAATAAACAGTATTACAATATATAAGAGTTAAAAAAGAATTGCTATCCTCGGTAATTACATTAGAGCTGTCATATTCACCAAGTAAATCGCATAATGCTAATCTTGTGTGTATTAATGGTGCTGCAACATCTGGTTCATATTGACCTCCTGCAAATTTATCAAAATCAAATTTGTCTTTTATACATGAATACAATAATCCTATTATACAAAAAATTATTATTATTAATATTTTATGTTTTTTCATAATTTATATTTTTATTTGGTATTATTAATTAAATATAGCTTATTATCGTTGAAAAATTAAAAAAATGTAATAATTAAAAAAAATGTAAAGATTGAAAAAATTGCAAAAATTGCAAAGATTTTTTTAGGCTTTTTGGAATTTTTTATGGATAAAAAAATATGGTAACCATTCACAGCTTATTATTTTATAACTGTTTGTATCATTAAACATATATTAATTAATTGACCTAATTTCTATCAGGAATTCTATGGTTAAAAAAAATAATTTAAGCATTTTTTATTAACAATTATTAAGCTACTTTTTTATATCCTTTTAATTCAACATAAGGTGTGCCTCTTTTTACAACAGCAAACACTCTACCTACCATTTTATTTTTTATTATATTTATTACGCTCATTTTGTTTTTTCCTTCCTTTACTTTACGTTCGTAGTACTCTTTTAGTTCAGAATCGTATTTTATAGCATTTAATGCACCCATAGTAAACAATGATTTTATTTTTTTATTTGCCAAATGACTGACTTTAGTTTTGCCCTTTATACTAATTCCAGAGGTATATTCAAAAGGGGCTATCCCACAATAGCATGCAAACTGCCGGCAGTATTAAAAGCTGTAAAATCACTGGTATGAACAAGCATATAAGTAGCTATAATTAATCCTATACCTTTCACTGATGTTACTAATTAATAGAGATGATTTAGATTTTTATCTGAACGAACCAACTCTTTAATTTGTTCTTCTACTTTTTCTATTTTTTTATTAAGCGATTTTACAATTGCATCACTTTCAGAACATATTGATACTCTTATTTCTTTATTACACAGTTTAAGTTCATTAGAAGATACCTGAAAGCATACTTTGCCCTTCATCAATCTTTCTCTATATGAAAGAAGATTTTTTAGTGTTAATGGTGTTTTGCCGGGCATTTGATATAACTTTGCATTATGTTTATGTGTATATGCATAATTTGCAATATCTTTAGAATCCAACTTATCATTTTTACCTCTCTTAATGCCCAATGAACGTTTGATTTGTAATGGATTTTCCAACCAAAAAGCAATATCATTTTCATTGAGATAACAACAAAGGTTCAATGAATAAATTCCAGTATGTTCCATACAAAACAACATCTCGTCTTTAGATAATTTGTACATTGAATTAATCCACTTCATCATTGCTTTATAGCCATTGACACTATTATCAAATTGCTTATGAGGCAACTCTTTAAACTGTTCAGATGTTAACAACGATACATCAATCGTTTTTTTTGATACATCAATACCGATAAATAATTTTTTTTTCATAACTTTGTAAGTTTTTAATATTATTAGATTTAATGTTAACCATTGTTGAGTAAAACTAATACCCTTAGTAGGCCTAAAAACCTAAAATTCTATATAGTACTTTCTCAACATATCAGTGGCGGAGGACTAATTCCTGTTACAGGTCTTTAACCTAGCAACTGCCATAGTTCACCTCCGCTCTGAGGTTAATTTATTAACAAATTTACTATTAATTAACAAAGAAAAAAAGAACCAAAAAAAGAAAATTTACACCATTATAAATATTTAATAAACTTTAATTTGCAAACCTAAGGGCAACTGCCTGATAGAGCAATTAGAAATTTATATTATAGACAACAATGTTGGTAAAGTTTTTTACTTAAGCAACTAAACCTAATTATAAAAAATAGAGTGTGAACGGTTACGAAATATGTTAGGTGTATATGTATATAAGGTATAAGGGTATAAATTGGATAACTTATTTTTTTATATCCCTTATATCCCCTATTTCCTTTATATACTTATTTCCTTATAACATTTTTTTCACACATTTTACCGAAGAACATTTTTTTAAAAGTCCTTACCCATAATTATTTCAATTATTTAATCTTTTCAATAAAGTATTAATATATCAGTTAATTTATTATTCATAAATGATTTAGCTATACTTAATTAACAAAGCCTTTTATCTTTATGCTTTTGTTTTTGAATTATAAAAAATACTATTAACCTGCATAATTCACAAAAAAAATTCTGCGTAGCAGATAAATTATTGTAGAATAAAATGATAGAG
>CAZZDX010000167.1:0-6984 GCA_964653185.1 uncultured Bacteroidales bacterium | reverse complement strand
TAATGGTAATTCCGTTGAAGATTCAGGCAATTCCGATACTATTAATGTTCATACAGATTATGACTTGCACTTTCAATATCCCTGCTATGGATATCCAATATGGGATATAGGACTTGCACATTCAATAACAAGTGGTTTTACTAATCATACATGGGATAGTATAGAATTTCATTTTACTATACAGGCATTTGAGTTCTGGATTAACTTACCATTTCTTACAGCTATTCCTGATGTCCAGGTTCCTGAATTTTGTGTCCCTGTTTCATATCCTTGTCCTACACCTGCCGACCCTTCGGCAATATGTTCGTATGAAGAATGTTCACCTGCAATTATTGTTCCTTCTCTTACTCTTTTAGCTACAACTATTCATATTGGACCATTAATAGACATAACTATTCCTGTTGGCTATCTTCCGTGGACATGGTTTGATGAGACCTGGAACCTTGCCGGATTTCATGATACTATTTGTCCGCCTACTCAAATAATACCAAATCCACCAATGGATATCTCCCTGTCAGGAAATGATATATTATGTTTTGGAGCAAGTACAGGAAGTATTGTAGTAACTGTTGAATATGGAACTCCACCATATACTTATACGTGGTCAACGGGACAGATAGATAGTACTTACAGCACTATAGACAGCTTAACAGGATTAAGTCAGAATATGTATTATGTAACAGTAAGCGATGTTAATGGCTGCACTATGGTTGATTCAGCTTTTTTGGCAGACATAAATCCTGAAATCTTTTTATCTTTTGATATATCAGATGTGTTATGTCATGGAGACAGCACCGGCTCTGTTTCTGCCATAGTTTCAGGCGGAACACCCGGATATACTTATCTGTGGTCCCCTTATGGCGGCACCGTCTCTGTGGCTACAAACCTGATTGCAGGAACATATACTGTAACAGTTACCGATGCTGTTGGATGTACCAAAGTAAACTCTGCTATTGTTAATGAACCTGATTCTGCAATATATATCACAATAGACAGTATAGCAGATGTATTATGTTATGGAGATAATACCGGCGCTGTTTATATTAGTGTTGCCGGAGGAACTCCGCCATTTACTTATTTATGGTCTAATGGAGCAACTACACAAGATATTAATAATCTGATTACAGGACTGTATATTGTTACTGTAACAGATGCAAACGCCTGTATTAATATAGATTCTGCTTTTGTTAATCAACCTGACCAATTTATAGTTTATCTTCACGATGTTAATATATGTTACGGGCAATCAATAGAAATAACTGTTGATTCAATTACAGGAGGAACACCACCTTATTCGGAATGTATATGGAGTAATGGGGTCCATGGTAATTCTATTACTGTTAATCCTCTGTCAACTACTACATATTATGTTCATGCTGTTGATGCTAATGGATGTATAAGTGAAATAGGTAGTTCAACAGTTAATGTTACAGCACCATTGCAAATGGAGCTTTTTGCTAATGATTATTCTGTTTGTCTTGGAGATTCTATTGTTATTGATGCATATATAACCGGTGGCGGCGGTGGAAGTGCAGGCGGAGGTCCTTATATTGTTCATCTTAGCGAAGGAACTATTGGTCCTGTGCCTATAATTGTTTATCCTAACCACAATCAGATATATGTAGCCACTGTATGGGATAGTTGTAATTTTGCAAGTGTTTCAGATAGTATCTCTATTATTGTTTTACCTTTACCTCCTGTTAATTTTTATTCTGATATTACTTCAGGATGTCAGCCATTAACAGTTAATTTCTTTGAAACAAATCCTGACCAGGGACAGACATATTCATGGAATTTTGGTGATAATAGTGGAGCAGAGCATTTAAAAAATCCTACACATACTTTTATATATAGTGGCATTTATGATATTACATTAACAGTTATGGCAACATGGGGCTGTCCTAATACATTTACTTATGAAAATATGATTACTGTTTATGAGAAGCCAACAGCAGATTTTATAGCTAGCCCGCGAGCTACAAATATTTTAGAGCCAACTATTAGTTTTGATAATTTGTCTTCAAATACTTTTATTAGCGACTGGTTATTTGGAGATGGAACTTCGTCTGATAAGACCAATCCTGAACATACATATAATGAAGTAGGACAATATACGGTTATGCTAATTGTAGAGACAGAGCATGGTTGTAAAGACACGGCTTATTCTGATGTATTAGTTGGTGATATATATACATTTTATGCACCTAATGCGTTTACTCCCGGTCATAATGGAGTAAATGATATATTTAAGCCGGTTGGTAATGGTATTGACCCTGATAACTTTGAGATGATAATATATAACAGATGGGGACAGCAAATATTTAAGACAAAAGATATTAATGAGGGCTGGAATGGAAGATTTAATGGTGAGATGTGTCCTCAAGCTGCTTATACATGGGTAGTAAGATATAAAGATAACCGTGGAATGAAACATCATAAAGTAATTGGCACAGTTACTTTGGTTCGTTAAATAAATAGAAGTCCTCTTAAAATATATACTGGTTTTAGTCATAATTTGTGTTTTACCATAAGCGACCTCTCTGCTATATTTGGTGGTATGTTTGCTCTGTAACAAAGTGTATCGTGAAGAGGTGAAATAGCTGTTATTTTTTAATTAATATCCTGAAAGGTCAGTTATTCTGAAACTGATAAATACTATTAATTTTCCAAAAATATAACGCCGGAGGCCTTGAATGATATCCATATATTTTTTCCTTTATATAGATTTAATTTTTTTAAAGATTGTGTAGTTATAAGGGCAACCATTTTAATGCCAATGTCTGTAAATATCTCTATGCCAAGAGGCGCAGGGATAATATCTGTTATAATTCCTTTAAAATTGTTGCATGCACTTGATTCAACTTTATTTTCAGATATAATAATATCCTGACTGTTTATTAATACATTACCTTTTCCCTGTGTCTTATCAGTGAGTAATGTAAAGGCAATAGAATTATTAATGATAGCTTGTTTGTTTTTCAGTTCTGCTTTAAAAAAATTTTTTATACCTGTAAAGTTAGCTATAAATTGTGATTTTGGATGCTGAAATATTTCATTTGGAGTTCCTGTTTGTTCTATAGAGCCATTATTGATAATAGCAATTTTATTGGCAAGAGATATTACTTCCTGATAATCGTGTGTAACATGAATTATTGTTTGTCCTTTTTTATTAATATTTCTAAGTAAATGGCGGAGTTCATCTTTTAGTTGAATATCCAAAGAAGCAAGAGGTTCATCAAGTAATAATATTTCAGGTTTTAAAGCCAGAGTTCGTGCAAGGGCTACTCGCTGTAGTTCGCCTCCTGATAATGTTGCGGGCTTTCTGTTGAGCAAGTGTGTTATATTCATTTCCTCAGCAAGTTTTAGTATTTGTTTGTTTTTTTCAAAAGCGGATAAATTTTTATTTTTTAAAGGGTAAGCAATATTATTTTTTACATTTAGATGAGGAAATATAGCATAGTCCTGAAATACAAGTCCTATTTGTCTTTTTTGAATTTTTTGTTTTGTAATATTTTTTTTATTTAAAAATATTTCGCCTGAGTCAGGGCTGATAAGTCCTGCGATGATTTCTAACAGTATGGTTTTTCCTGCACCGGATATTCCGAGTAAGACAAAATAATCACCTTTTTTTACTGACAGGTTAAGATTTTTAAGATTAAAATCTCCTAAATTTTTTGATATGTTTTTTATTTCTAACATTATTTGTTAAATATTTTTCTTTAGATAGCAGACGTAGTATGGTAAATACAATAAGACAGACAGCAATAAATATTATAGCTACAGGACGTGCATATTTTAATCCAAAGGAGCTAAATCTTTCGTATATCAATACAGGTGTTATCATTGGATGATAAGCAATAATGACAACAGCGCCAAATTCACTCATACCGCGTGCAAACATCATAATCAGACCTGAAAGGACACTTTTCCAAGCCAAAGGCAGAGATATTGTAAAGAACACACGGCTAGGAGATGCACCTAAATTTAATGCTGCCTGTTCTAATTTTAAAGGCACTTTAGCAAATCCATCACGTGCAGCATTAATTAAAAAAGGAATACTTACAAATGCCATTGCCGCTGCTATCCCAGCCGGATGTCCTACAAAATCCAAACCTATATTTGATGATAATTTTCCAATATATGAATTGCGTGATATAAATCCTAATACAGCAATTCCTGCTGCTGTGTGTGGTATAACAATTGGTAAATCTATTATACCATTTATCAAATGTTTAAATCTGAATGTTTTTTTTGCTAACAGATAAGATAAAGGTATTGCAGCTATTGCAAAAAATATCGTTGAACATATTGATGTCCAGACAGTTAGCCATATACTATTTTGGACTTCCGGGTCTTTTGATGTTTCAATAATATCCTGTGGTGATGTTGCTATTACCATACCAATAAGAGGAGCAATAATAAAAAGTAATATTAATGCTCCGAGTAATGAAACTATAATATTAAAAGGTTGCGGTTTATTCATTTTAAAGCAAATCTTATTTAACAATAGAAAAATCTATTTCATTTATAGATTTTATAGCTCTGTCAGAGAAAAAATCAGGTGTTGCAAAAAGAGAAAATTTACCTGCTTTTTTATAATTACCTTTATCAATTAATAAAATTTCTGCATTATCATTACGGTTCATTATCTCGCTAAAAGTAAATGCAGCGTGGTATCCATCAGAGCCGGCAATAGTAAACATTCCATGTTGTAAATTTTCTTTATTTATCTCAAAATAATTATTTAAAAATGTTTTTAAATAAATTCCTTTAAATGGTGTAATACTATGTATTCCTCTGCCTCTTCCGTAAAATATTGCAGGAATAGTTTCAATCTGTATGTTTTTAGGAATAATTTTAAGAGTTTCAATAATCTGATTATCTTTTTTTAAATTTAGTTCAGGAGCATAAAATTTAGCACCTTTTTTAATATCATAATGTTTATGAATTGATTTAATGATAATTTTTGTCGGATTAGAAATATTTCTTTCTGTAATAAGATCTGTACCGACAATTAATTTTGTTTCAGTAGGTAAAGGCCATAAATCTTTACTTTTTGAAGGCACAATGTGCATAACTTTTGTGGCAATAATTATTTTATAACGGTTGGCAGGATAATAAAGCTCACCCCAGCTTATAACAACTTTTTCTTTTTTGTTATTTATAATTTCAACATATAAGTCAATAATCGGAGGAAACTCTTTAGCATTTTTTTTATTTAAAATACATTTGTTTAAAATATCATATAAAGAATATCCGTCATATCTGTATGCACCTACAAAAGAATTTCCATTTTCTTTTAACAATGTTTCTTTAACAATAACAGAACGAACAGGTAATGAAGAATAAGAAACCACACCGGGATTTGATATCTCACCTGTTACTTCTATTGACCTTGGTCCTGCTAAATTTATATTTTTTTCATTATCATAAAAATCATTGGTTCTGTCATTAGTATCTGTTTTATAAAAAGTGTTATTTTCAGAACTTATGATTCTTTTTTTTTCATTATTTTTACACGAAGTAAAAATCAGAAGAGCTATAAACAGATAAAAAGGGATTCTTTTTTTCATTCTTTTAGAGCAAATTTTTTAAAATTTTCAGGAATATTATTGTAAGTATTTGTATATGAAGGAATTACAGATGGTTGTCCGTTTTTTTCCATAATTTTTATTCCTTTATCTTTATCAAGTAAAAAGTTTATAAATTTTTTAGCAGCATCAGGATTAGCAGCATTTTTAAGTATCGTAACACCATAAATCATTGGTTCACCTTTGTATGTAATTATTTCATTTGGGCTTTTACCTGTAATATCAACGGATACTGTTGAGTATAAATCTTTGAATTTTGGATTTTTGAGGTTTATTTCGTCAGGAAGAAGTATATATTTTAATTTATGTTGTTCAGCTACAGAGCGATATTCAAAAATATAATCTACGGCATTTGTTTCTACAAGTGCAAGCAGGTCAGTTCCTTTTGGTCGTATATAATTTAAATCTTTTTTTAGTAATTTGTCAGCAATTCCTAATTTATGATAATATTTTTCTGATAATTTTATTGTTAAAATAGCTCTGTATCCGCAAGGGTCAGCATTTGGGTCTGCTCTGGCAAAAGCAGCATCATTTTTTAAAAGTATATTATACCAATTGTTTTTATTTATTTTGTCAGAATATCGTGATTTTTCATTATAAGCTATTACCATCTCGTTACTTACAAATTTTATATTCCATTTGGCATAATCAGGAATTAACAGATTATCAATAACCTTATAATCTGCTGATGCTATTATATCGCAAGGACGTTTTAAATCAATAATTTTTCTTGCACATTTACGGCTGCCATCTGGTTCCATTATAATATTTATATCTGGATATTCTTTGTTAAATGCTTTAGCTATTTCTTTGAAAGGCACAGATAAGCTTCCTGCATTAAATATTATTAAATCGCTTGTTGCTTTTTGTGTGTTTTGTTTAGTTCTGTCATTATTACAAGCAATAATGAGTAATATTGAGATGAGCAGGATATTTTTTGTAAATTTTTTTAATGTGTTCATTTTTTTTAATTTTTTTTATTAATATTTTTCTGTTGATTATCAATAATTTAGCAAGTCTTACAATTGAAACAAAAAAATGTTGACTTTATGAATAAACTCTAATTATTCTGAATTATTCATAAATTAAATTATATTTTATTATCATTAGCCCCGTCCTTCAGGGCGGGGTATAGATTTAAGCAATACACACCTCTGCGAAATTTTGAAAATTTTATAAAATAAAAAAAATAAAATTTTCAAAATTTCGCAGAAGGTATCGTGCTCTTATCCTTGTCCCCGCCTTAAAAGGCGGGGCTAATGATATATATTTTCTGAAAATTTATGAATAATCCAGGTTAATAATATATTTAAAATTTTTGTGTAAATTTGTTTTATTAAAAAAATCACTACTGACCGACTAAATTTTAAATAAAGGGGTACTTCCAAATGGT
>CAZZDX010000166.1:0-7005 GCA_964653185.1 uncultured Bacteroidales bacterium | reverse complement strand
TTGTGATTTTTAAATATTTAGTATAAATTTTGACTTTATGAACAAGCACTAATTAGAAATTTATAAAAAAAGTTGTATAAACTAATTATAAAAAATATACCGTGAATGGTTACGATAATACCGATATATTGCAAATTGATATAATATATTTGCAAAAGAATTATGAATTATGAATTTTAAGTATTTTAGGCATTTCTTTTTATGGTCATTTGACTTCGTCGTCATTTATTTCGCTTCGCTCAATGTCATTAATAGTCATTATATTGGTCAATAGTTATTTTAGGTATTTTTAATTTTAAGTATTTTTAATTTGTGTATAAGATAAAAATGTAAGAACTTTGCTGAATTATAAAATAATTGTTCTTTGAAATAAAACAACAGTTTGTTCTATCGCTATTATATATTTTATATGATAGAGGAAAGTCGGGGCAACACAGAGCGCCATACTTCCTAACAGGAAGGATTTCTCTTTTTTGTTTTCAGGAAATACAGATAGTGCCACAGAAAATAACCGTTCCGATAGTATCGGAATAAGGGTGAAAACGTGAGGTAAGAGCTCACGCTAATTACAGGTAACTGTAATTAGGGGCAAACCTTATGGGTTGAAAGGCCAAATATACCGGGTATGAGGGCTGCTCGTCTAATCCCGGAGGGTAGGCCGATAGAGTATGATGGTAACATCATACCGAGATAAATGATAGAAATCTTATTTTTTAGTTAATTAGTAAGATACAGAACCCCGCTTACAGAACTGTTGTTTTATTTTTTTTAATAAAAATAAAGTTTATCACTCAAAAATAATTATTACTTTTAAACTTTTTAATTTTAATTAATTAAACATGCACAAAAAAATTATATATTTCTTATTTTTTATTTCTTTTTTTATTGGTAATTGTGTGTTTGCACAAAAAACAGCAATATATCAAAATCCTGATAATGATTACAGGTTGGCAATAGAATTGTTTAATAAAAAAGATTACGGAGCTGCACAAAAAATATTTCAAAATGTAATACAGGCAACAGATGCTCTTAATTCTGAACTCATAGCTAACTCAAAATACTATTCAGCAATATGTGCAACAAAACTGTTTAATAGTGATGCAGAATATCTGTTAACTAACTTTATAAACGAATATCCCGAAAGTCCCAAAATAAAACATGCTTATTTTCAACTTGGGAATTTTCAATATTATAAAAAAAAATACCACAGTGCTATCAAATCCTACAACAAAGTTGATATCTATGACCTTACAAATGAAGAATTAGCAGAATATTATTTCAAATTAGGATATAGCTATTTTAGATTAGAAAAATATGATCAGGCAGAAAAATCTTTTTATGAAATCATAAACATCAAAAACAAATTTTCAAATCCTGCCAATTATTATTATGCACACATTGCTTACCAAAACAAAAACTATGAAGTTGCTTTAAAAAGTTTTCAAAAACTCCTGAAAGATGAAAATTTCGGACCAATTGTGCCATACTATATAACACAAATTTATTATCAACAGAAAAAATATGAAGAACTTATAGAAGTAGCAACTCAATTACTTAATAATGCGACAACTAAAAGGATGTCGGAAATTGAACGGCTAATAGGAGAAGCTTATTACAAAACATCACGGTTTGATAAAGCAATACCTTATTTAAAAACATATATAGAAAAAACAAAAAATATTGTATCACGAAAAGATATATACCAACTCGGGTATGCTTACTATAAAACAGCAAACTATACAAAAGCCATCAACAATTTTGAAAAAGTTATCGGGATAAATGACTCTTTATCACAAAATGCTTATTATCATATAGCTGACTGTTTCCAAAAAAATAATCAAAAACAATTTGCCCGTGAGGCATTTTTATCAGCATTCAAATTAGATTTTGACAAAGAAATTCAGGAAGATGCGTTGTTTAATTATGCAAAATTATCTTACGAACTGTCATACAATCCTTATAATGAAACTGTAAAATATTTTCAAAAATATATTAAACTATATCCAAATTCTCCAAGAAAAGATGAAGTTTATTCTTATCTTGTAAATCTCTTTTTAACTACCAGAAATTATAAAGATGCGTTATCATCTATTGAAAAAATAAAGATAAAAGACCAAGCTCTGAAATCTGCTTTTCAAAGAATTACATATTACAGAGGTGTAGAACTATTTAATGATGATAAAAAAAATAAAGCAATAGAACTATTTAACAAATCGCTTAAATATAATTATTATAAAACAATAAGAGCACAAGCTTATTACTGGAAAGCCGAGTCCTTTTACAGAACATCAAACTTTGACTCAGCAATTGTAAATTATAATATATTTTTGCTTACACCGGGAGCATTTAGTTTGCCTGTATATAATACAGCCCATTATAATATTGGATACTCTTACTTTAAAAAGAAAAATTATGAAAAAGCTGTTGTCTCTTTTAGAAAATATACATCTTATGAACACAAAAAAGATACTAAAATTGAAAATGATGCTTATATTAGAATAGCTGACTGCTATTTTGTAAGTAAAAAATATTATGATGCTATTGAATATTATGACAAAGCTATTAATTTAAAAATAGCAGATACAGATTATGCCCTGTTCCAAAAGGCATTGTCTCTTGGTGTATTGGCTAAATTTGATGATAAAATCTCTGTCTTACTCAACCTGCTTGATAGTTATTCTGAAACAAAACTTGCTCCTGATGCAAACTATGAAATAGCAAATACATATCTTGCATTAAACAACAATGACAAAGCACTTAAATATTTTAAAGAAATAACTGATAATTATCCTTCCTCTAGTTATATAACAAAATCTTTGCTAAAAACAGGGCTAATTCAATTTAATACTAAAAAAGATGAACAAGCTCTGCAAACATTTAAAAAAATTGTAAGCAATTATCCGGGAACACCGGCTTCAAGAGATGCTTTGGTTAATATTAAAAATATCTATATAGATATGGATAAAACAGAGGACTTTTTTGTGTATGTCAAAAATTTGCCTTTTGCTAATGTGTCAAATGCTGAACAGGACTCTATAACATATACAGCAGCAGAAAATAACTATATGAATAACAATTGTGACAAAGCTATAACAGGATTTACAAACTATTTGAAAAAATTCCCTGACGGAATATTTACTGTTAATGCAAATTATTATAAAGCCGAATGCGAATATAAAAATGATAACATACAAGAGGCATTGGAAGGATATGTTTTTGTAATTACTCAACAAAAAACAAAATTTACTGAAAATTCCTTGCTAAAAGCATCAAATATATATTTTGAACTTAAAGATTATGAAAAAGCTTTACCATACTTTTTAAGATTGGAAGAAATAGCTGAATACAAATCTAATATTGTTAAAGCCCGCATTGGACAAATGGGATGTAATTTCCTGCTTAATGAATATACACAAGCAATAAAATCTTCCTATAAATTAATAGCAACAGAAAAGGTCTCTAATGAAATTATTCAGCAAGCACATCTGGTAATAGCAAAATCAGCGTTAGAATTAGATAGCATTGCCTTATCTCAAACAGAATTTGAAATCACTGCCAAACTTATAGACAATGAAGCAAGAGCAGAAGCTGAATATAACCTTGCTCTTATTCAATATAAATTTGAAGATTATGAAAAATCAGAAAAGATGATATTTGACCTGATAAATCATGTGCCTTCTTATGACTACTGGATAGCTAAAAGTTTTATACTCCTTTCGGATAATTATATTAAAACAGGAAACATTTTTCAGGCAAAGCATACTCTGCAAAGTATTATTGACAACTACGAAGGAGCTGATATAGTTAAAATAGCTCATGAAAAACAAAATGCTATCCTGAAAGCTGAAAAAATTGAAGAACAGAAAAAAGCACAGCAGGAATTAGAAATCAAATTTAAAAATAATACACCGGAACAAAATTACCTGTTTGAAGAAGATTCTATTGAAGAAATTAATAATCCGGATACGTTAAATATAGATACGTTAAATAATGAAGGATTATGAATTATGAATTATGAATTAAAAAAAACCGATAACCTGACAGGGTAAACCTGTCAGTAGGGATGTATTGCAATACATCCCTACAATAACAATAAACGATAAAAACAAATATTTTAACAAAAATCATCGGTTGACAAAAATAAATAACGATTATTTTGAAATACAACGTTGTAGAGACGCAAAATTTTGCGTCTCTACAAACAAACATCAAACAATGAAACAAAAAATCAATAATTCGTAATCAAAATTAGGTTATAAAACTTTTAAAAAATAATTTACCATGACTAAACATTTAAAAATATTTTATACATTTTTATTGACTTTATTTTTTCTTATTGTCAATAATTATATAACAAAGGCACAGGATAATGTTTATAATGAAGAAATTAATGTTATTGCACCTTATGAACCCAGTATTTCTGATGCTTTTAAAATAAACCAAAATCCTGAAATTAATGATACTATTATTGATATTCCTAAACTTAGTTATTCTATAAAATCAAAAGAAATTACCACATCTTTTAATCCTGAACCTATAAAACCAGCCAAAATGCTTGGTGAGCCATTGGACAAACTTTATAAAGGACTTGTAAAATTAGGAATTGGAACATATACAACACCTTATGGAGAATTTTTTTATAATAATCTCCGCTCAAAAAGACATTCTGAAGGAATTCATTATAAACATATCTCCTCAACAGGAAAAATTAAAAATTTTGCTCCTTGCGACTATAGCAATAACACATTAGATTTATATGGAAAAAAAATTGTGAGAAATCATACATTATACGGAGATTTTAATTATAAAAGAGATGTTATACATTTTTACGGATATAATCCAGATGAATACCCAAATCTGAATCTGCCAAAAGATGGTAAACAAATTTTTTCTTTATTCAAATTTCAAACAAAATTAGAAAGTGCTTACCCAAAAAAACTTAATAAACTTAACCATTCTTTTGCCTTAAATTATTACAATCTCTCTGACAATTATAAAACCAAAGAAGACAACGTAAAATTTAATTCTGAAATTTCAAAGGACTTTAAATTATTTAACTTCACAAGAAGTCAAACACTTGAATTGATAACAAAAATAGATTATTATAACACCGAAGATACTATTAAAACAACAGAAAACAGCATAATAAAAATTCAACCTTGTATTAGCACAGAATTCAAAGAATTTGTCTTTAAATTAGGTATTAACACATCTGTAACAGCTTATAAAAACACAGAATTACATTTTTATCCTATAGCTAATATAGACATTAATGTTGTTAAAAATGTACTTATTGCTTATGGGGGAATTACAGGAGGAATAAAAAGAAATAATTTTAAACTCCTGAGCGATGAAAATCCTTTTATATCTTCAACAATACCTTTGGAATATACTTATAATAAATTTAAAATATTTGGCGGATTTAAAACCAGCTTTAGCTCTAACATTGCTTTTAATGCAAATATATCAAGTTCAAAAATAGATAATATGCCTTTTTTTGTTAATGACACAACAACAGAACCACGAAATAAGTTTATAGTAATATATGATAATGTAAAACTAATTAATGTAAAAGCTGAAATATCTTATCACAAAAATGAAAAAATAGAACTGTTATTCTGCTCTAATTTTTATAACTATTCTTTTATGGAAAAAGAATGGAAACCTTGGTATAAACCAAATTTTGATGCTTCGCTATCTGTTAATTACAACATAAAAAATAAATTTATACTTAAAGCAAACATTATTGCTTGTGATAAAATGTATGCTAAAATCTTTGAACAAAATGAAGAAAAAGCTAAACCAATTAATGGAATAATAGATGTTAATTTAGGCATTGAATACAGATATAACAAATTATTCTCCGGGTTTATAAACTTTAATAACATTATTGGAACGCAATATTATAGATGGTATAACTATCCAACACAAAGATTTAACCTGCTTGCCGGAATAAGCTATGCTTTTTAAGACCTAAATTATGAGTTTTATACTTGTTTTTTTGTCTTTATGCGAAAAAAATATATCTCGCGAAAACGCAAAGACGCAAAGAAAATGTAAGAAGTAATGTAAGTATTAAACCCCAGAATTATTTAAAAGGAGAATCCGGCTCTTTTGCCATATATTTATACGATAACTTATCTACTAACTTTGGGAAAAATTTATTAACAAGCACTTCCAATTTGCCTATTGGAGTTAAAATAAGTGTATGTCTGTGTTTCTTTACAGCTTTTATTATATGAAGAGCAACTTGTTTTGCAGACATCATTTGTCCTTCTTCTCTTGGCGTTTTTTTCTGAATTGAGCCATCAGCCATAAGAGCTGATTTTCTTACATTTGTCTCTGTAAATCCCGGAGCTGCAATTAACACATTCAGTCCTGTCTTTAAATTTTCTATTCGCAAGGTCTCTAAAAATCCATTCATTGCAAATTTAGATGCAGAATATCCTGTTCGCCCTGGCAATCCTTTAAATCCAGCTATTGAAGATATGCCTACAACAGAACCTTTGTTTTTTAATAAATAAGGTAATGCATACTTTGTACAATACACTGTTCCCCAAAAGTTGACGCCCATTAAGTTTTTTATTACAATCAAATCCAAGTCCTTAAATAATGCACGCATAGAAATACCGGCATTATTAATTAAAATATCTATTGTCCCATATTTTCCAATGGTCTTGTCAATAAGATTTTTACAGTCAGCTTCAATGCTTACATCTGTTTGGACAACCAATATGTCAGCTCCTTTATTTTTTAAATTATAAGAAATTTCCTCTAATTTCTCAATATTTCTTGAAGCCATAACTGTTTTTGCACCAAGATTAGCATATTCTTCTGACAATGCCTTCCCTATGCCTGACGATGCTCCTGTTATTATAACTACTTTATTTTTCATGTGTTTATATTTTTGTAATTAGTTCATTTTCAATTACTTATTTTTTTTAGAAAAATCGGTCTAATTAAAGAAAACTGGTTGCTATTTTTTAAGTAATTCATTGATTAGTT
>CAZZDX010000165.1:0-7024 GCA_964653185.1 uncultured Bacteroidales bacterium | reverse complement strand
AACATAATGATATAAATAATGTTAAAAAATAAAATTAAAATCAATAATTAAAAAACAAAAATTAAAAAACAAAAATGTAATAATAATGGTGATATTGTTATTGATTACAATGTAGAGACGTTGCATGCAACGTCTCTACACGCCCACAACCACGTCCACTATAATAATATTAAATTTAATCGGACAACAATGAAACTAAATTTTAAAACAATAAAAAAAATATGAAAAAAATAAACCTCATCATCCTGTTAGCATTAATCAATACTTATGTATTTGCATTAAATCCTTCAAAAGAATATCCTGTAAAACCAGATGAATATGGAATGGATTATAAAGAAGTTACTATAAATACCGAAGATAGTTTACAATTAAAAGCATGGTTTTTTAAGTCGCCTAACACTTCTTACAAAATTATAATACTCAGTGATGATGGTAATGGAAATATGGCTGACCTTATAGAAATTGCAAGCTATTTCTTAACCCTAAATTATAATGTGCTGACTTATGATTATAGAGGTTATGGCGAGAGCAGTGATTTTAAAATAAATAAAAATTTTTATATCTATTCTCAATTTGAAAAAGATATTAGTGCTGCTATAAATTATGTAAAAAAGAATTATCCTGACATGCCACAAATAAGTTTGTATGGAACAGGCATAGGAGCTTCTTTGTCTATTTGTGCAGGATTAAACAAAAAAATAGAGAAAATTATTGCTGACTCTCCTTACACCACTCTTATAGAAGTACAAAAAAAATTAAAAGAAAAAAAATTCCTTGATGTCAGAATGCCTATAGGATATAATAAAATTAAATTAGAACCTAAACATGCTTTTGAATCAAATAATATTTCTACTTATCTTAAAGGAATTATGTTTATTGCAGGTCAGGATGATGAAATATATACGCCAAAAGATATGAAAACACTTAGTAAAATGGTGAAAAATATACCTGTTAAAATATATATTGCTAAAAATTCAACAATAAAAAATACTTTTCTTAGTGATAAAGAAAAATATTTTGCAGAAATTAAGGACTTTTTAAAAGAAGAAGAAGAAAAAGACAAATAATATAAAAATCTGTGCTAATCTGTGCAATCTGTGGCAAAAAAAACAACTCCTGGCAAAACAAAATTGTTACGTATATTATTTATTATATTAACATTATATATAACATCATTTAATGTTAATGCCCAACCCAAAACGCAACAAATAAAAGCAGATACTACTACTAAATTTAATAAAAAACGGCTAAAATATGTTATCTTAACTGAAAGCATATTATATTCTTCTTCTATTGTTGTTCTTAACAATATGTGGTATAAAAATTATCCGCGTTCATCTTTCCACTTTTTTAATGATAATGATGAGTGGCTGCAAATGGATAAAATAGGACATGCTACAACAGGATATTATGTAGGCAAAATTGGTTATGAACTTTTAAAATATTCAGGTGTTAGTGAAAATAAGTCAGTTTGGTATGGTGGTACTCTTGGCTTTGTTTACCTTACAAGTATTGAAATATTAGATGGATTTTCTTCTCAATGGGGCGCCTCTGTCGGCGACCTGGCAGCAAACACACTCGGCTCTGCTGCTTTTATCGGACAACAACTTTTATTTAATGAACAAAAAATTTCAATAAAATATTCGTTTCATCAAAGTAATTATGCAGAACAACGACCCGAAATACTTGGAAATAATTTACATGAAAATGTTATAAAAGATTATAACGGACAGACATACTGGCTATCTGCCAACATACATTCTTTTCTTAAAAAACAATCAAAATTCCCTTGCTGGCTTAACATTGCATTTGGCTATGGAGCAGACGGAATGATTACAGGAAAACCTGATACGGAAAATAATTTTACTCCTCCCCTACCTAAAATTGACAGATACCGCCAATATTATTTGTCTCTTGATATAGACCTTACTCGTATTAAAACAAATTCAAAAATATTAAAAGCATTATTATTATCCGTAGGATTTATAAAAATTCCTGCACCGGCAATTGAATATAACACAAAAAACGGAATAAAATTCCATTATCTTTATTTCTAAACTACGGGGTTTCTGTTCTGTTTTGTAACTTGGTATGACAGTTGATACTAAAAATAGTACAAATTTTCTTGCATTTTATACCAACTGATATTGTCTTAAATCCATTCTTCTAAATTTTCATCTTTAAAAACATCATTGAATAATAACTTGTCATTACCATTATCATGCATTTCTTTAAAAGCAATATCCCAACCTTTTCTGGGTTTTGAAATAGGTCTTAATATTATGTAACCCTTTTCAAGTATAAGTTCAATTTTATCTTTAATGTTGTATTATTCTTTATTATTTTTTGTCACTGTTAAGAATGTGTACCGAAGTCCAACTGTTGCTTGTTGAACTTTCCAAGTCAACCAGTTTGGGGCGTCATTGTCCAGAATGTTGTTTACTCCGTAATAATAAGTTCCTTCTATTGCAAATCTGTTATTCAGGTTGAATATTACTCCAGCTCTTGGTCCAAAGTCATAACTGTCAATATTTAGTTCGTCAAATTTATTGTCCCAGGTAATTATCTCACCGTTGGATGGGGCTTGTCCTTTTTCTCTGGCACTACTTGTCAATGTGAATGATACTTGAAAACCAAGATTTATTATCCATTTATTGAGTTTTAGTCCATAGTAAACAGGTAGTCCTAAATATGAAATATATTCGAAAATGTCATCTGTGGCTGTGCCTGTCTTGTTGCCAAATCCATCTGTTACATCAAATTCTAAATGTTTTCTGCCTTCAATTTGTATAAACAATAATTCGGCTTCAAGAATTGATTTGTCATTGAGATGAAGATTGTAGAATATTCCACTGCATCCTGATAGTGCAAATTGTATTTTGTCCGTTCCGTTTGAAACGTCAATCAGCGAATTTGAAATTCTTGATAGTCCTCCGTTGACTTTTAGTCCAAGGTTATGCTGTCCAAAAACTGTTAGGTTGATAGCCAGTAGGATTAATATAGTCAGTTGTCGTTTCATTTTTAATTAAAGTTGTTGTTAGTAATTATTATACATGATTTCAATATATTACCATCTTTTTTGTTATTGAAATTGCATTATTTGTCAATCTAACAAAATAAATACCCTTTTCAAAGTTTAATATATTGACTTTTTTAATTTTAATACTTTTATTGTTATATAACTCTTTTCTAAAAATCATTTCACCGGCAACATTCCATATTTCCAATCTCATCTTCTTTCTAAATCCATTAACAATTTCAATATTAATAATATCATTTGCAGGATTTGGATATATATTAAAATTCAAACTGGTTTCACTATAAACTTCATTAATACTATACGATATAGTATCCACTATGTTTGTATTACCACCACAATTAGTTGTCTTTAGTATTTTTTTATATCCAACTGCAAATCCCGTTGTATCATTATTAAAATATATGGAATTTAATGTATATTCCTGACTGGTATTGCTTGCTTCAAGATATTGTATAATCCATGTTTGACCACCGTCAATTGTACGAAGTATTTTTCTCTTAAATAAACTTGCTTCGGGTATAATATACGCTGTATAAGTCCCTGCATAAATAGTATCTTTATTTTTAAAAAATATAGAATATATTGCCTCTTCAGTATCCATAACAGAATCTAAATTCATATTTATTTCTTCCCATATATTGCCAAAATCTATTGATTTTAATAGATTATTCGCGTCAGTTAGACAATATATAATTGTATCTTCTACAACTTGTAATTTTTTAATATCACTGCCATAAGGAGAATTTTCATAAACTTCAAACCAGTTATCTCCCCAATCTATTGTTTTTAATATTATGCCAAAAATTCCACCACCGGAAATATGTTTTGTTCCACAGGCAAAACCAGTTGAATCATTCAGAAATTTAATATCTTTTATTGAACCAAAACCATATAAACCCTCAGAATAATTCCAAACAGATGTCCAATTCATTCCTTGATTAATACTTTTATATATTCCATCTCCTCCCACTGCAAAACCAAAAGATTTATTAAGAAAATATACTTTCGCAGTTGAAGCAGGCAAGTAAAAAGAGCTATCCCAAGTATTTCCCGAATTTTCAGATTTGATTATTTTGCCCGAACCATAAGCATAAATTAACGTATCATTTATGTATTGAAAGTCACTTATATTAATATTTATCGGATAAATAATATTATTCCAGTTATTACCACCATCAATTGTTTTTAATATTATACTTGAATCTCCCATAATAAATCCGTGATCTTGATTTTTGAATTTTATGACCTTGTAAAAACTTGTAGTATCTATAGTAATATCTGTCCACTGAGAAAAACAAGTAAATGGAATTATTAAAATTATGATTATTGAAACATATCTAATTATGCTTTTCATAGTTCTTTTTTTAGGAATAATAACTACTAATATAATTGTATAACTGCAATGTGTTTATTTTTCACATGAATTTTTTACTTTATGCAAATCTGTTTTTTTTGTAAAGATACAAAAAAATATTAAATAAAAAACTAATTTTTTAAAGCTATGAACATTTTTGACATTATAAACAAACATTTGTTAATGCTTTGACAATTCAAGAACCAATTAATTTTGGTCCATATTCAACTATAATCTTAGTTACCTGATTTAAAATTTGTTCTATGTTCATAATTTTGTTTTTTTCTTAAAATTTCAATTAAAATTTATAAGAAAAACCAACACCAAGGACTTCTTTGAACTGTGTTTTGGGACCAAAGTTGTCGGTTATTCCGTCATTATTAGTATCAACTGCAATGTCAATATCATCATCATATAGTAAATGAGTTGATAAAGTAGCAGATATATATTTATTAACTTTCATAGATATTAAGACCTCCCAGCTAACATCAATGTCTTGAGGATTTTCAAGATAGTCGGAAAACAGATCTAACTTTGTTTGCATAGAGATATTTTCCATCAGATTTTTTTTATAAAACAAGCGAATATAACTACCAAATTCTTTACGGATATTTTTCCCCGGTGTAAGCATACTTCCTGATGTGTCATAAGTTGCCGGATCCACTCCAAATGCTCCGGCATTTGCCAGTAATTGATTATTTACAAAAGTGATTTTTGCTGTAAGTGGTGCAATAAAAGCTGTAAAATTATCACTTGGTTTATAATCAAGTCCAATAGCTCCAAGTAAATAACCAGGAGCAAGTAAATCAGATATTTTTGTGCTGTCATTAGGATAGTTATAACCTGCTGTCATTTGGGTTTTGAAGTTGAGCAAACCGGCATAATACCAATTTGAAAATGCTTTTTGCCCGTATTTAGATGTCAAATCAATTTTATCATCTGTTTTCCACCAGCTTGCATCTTTACCTTGCTTTATTGTTCCATATCCTATATCAAGATAGTTTTCCCATATACCGCTTCCTTTTTTGTAATGAGAAAACAGGTTTAATAATCCATTTGCAGATATAGAATTCTGACCACCTGCAGACCAATTTGTTAGTGAAATTTGGGCTAAATTAATGGCTATTGTTCCGCCTATTTTCCAACCATCAGTAGTATCAGAAACTTGAGATTTTATTTTTTTTTCCGCTTCAGTCGTTTGAGAAAATCCTGTTGCCAAACAACAGAAAAATATAATTATTGTTAATGTCTTTTTCATCTGTTTATATTTGTTAAGTTTACTTTCAGTGAAATCGCTTCGCTAGTTCACAACGTTGTTTATGATAATTTAGATTTATTTTTATATTAGATTGCAAATTTAAAATTTATTCTTTTTTTATCCTAAATGGAATTTTAATAAAATTAAAATTTATTTTTTTGTGTATTATAAAAATTAATTATATTTGCAATTTTAAAATGCGAGAATAGCTCAGTTGGTAGAGCACGACCTTGCCAAGGTCGGGGTCGCGGGTTCGAGTCCCGTTTCCCGCTCAAAAAATTATTTGCCCGGGTGGTGGAATTGGTAGACACGTTGGACTTAAAATCCAATGAGTATTGCACTCGTGCGGGTTCAAGTCCCGCCTCGGGTACAAATAAAATTATTGTAAATTTTATGATGTGTTATTAATAATTTTGTATCGTTAAATCATTGAGACCTTTTTTATTAATCATTAATATCATCAATTCTATTCATTTAAAATTAAATAGCAAAACTACTTAAAAAATTATTTATAAATAATTTTTTAAGTAGTTTTGCTATTTATATATATAAATAGTTTATTTTAGCATATTAAATTATTTATTTAATCATAAATAGTTAAAACATAAAAAAATATGAAAATAAATTTGTTAAAAATCAGTGTAATTGCATTTATAATAGTTCCTTTTAACTTATTATTTGCACAAGAAAACGATGCTAAAGATGTTAACACCATTAAATCTGACGAAGAAGGTTTAAAGATAAATTTAGACACATGGTCTGTTGGCGCAAGCTATGGTTCAATGTTATTTTATGGTGACGTAAAACAGTTTAGCATTTATCCTTTAAGTAATAATAATGTCCAAAGCTGGTATGATATATATAATGCTGATATTACTGAAAGAAGATGGGCAGGAACATTTACTTTAAATAAACAGATTAATGATAACTTTGGGGTTCGCGGACAAATGTTACTAGGAAAACTCTCAGGTGTAAATAGAAAAGATAAAAATAACGGAGAATATTTTAATGCTACTATTTTTGAAAATAATGTTAGTGCTATAATAAATTTAAATAAATTCTTATATAACGACCTTAAACATAGAGATTTTAACTTTTATGCTTTAGCCGGAATTGGTTTTGTTCAGTTTAGAACTTACAGACGGGAATTGGGAACTGATAAATTTTTACGCGATTTTGGATATGACGAAGATGGTAAGACAAAAATAAGAGCTACTACAGAAACTGTTATACCTGTTGGATTAGGTTTTAAATATAAAATAAATGAAAAACTTGATTTTAATTTTGAGACCTCTTTACGACTTCCTGATACTGATAAGTTAGATGCAAAAATAAAAGGTAACAGAGATAATTATACTTACACATCAATAGC
>CAZZDX010000164.1:0-7037 GCA_964653185.1 uncultured Bacteroidales bacterium | reverse complement strand
ACGATTACTTTTTTTATATCCCTTATATCCCCTATTTCCTTTATATACTTATTTCATTATAACATTTTTCCACACATTTTACCGAAGAACCAAACTTTTTCGGGTCAATATAATTTGTCACTTTGTCTTTAATGTTCTAATTCAACCAATCCTTCTGTTTTGTTTAATTCAGCTTTATGAACATAGTTTTTTTTATCATATTCCATATAAATATCATAACATCCAAAAGCACAACCTATCATCATCTGTGTTTCAAATTTTCCGTCGGAATTTGTATATCCTTTTGCATAATTCTTCGTATAATCTTCGTTTTTCCCAGCTTTAACCTCTACGAATACACTATCAATAGGCTGTCTTGTTACTTTGTCAACAACTGTTACAGAAATTAGTTTATATTCTTCGCAGGAAATCAAGGTAATTCCTATAATAACGACTGCAATAGCAAATTTAATTGTTTTCATTTTAATATCTTTTTGTTCTACTCGTTTGGCTTTTTTATTTCGTTCTGTTTTTTCAACCCGTAGGATATTATCCAACGGGTTAAAGTGGTTTCTGAACTTCACTTTTAAAAATGTATTTTACTGCACGTTGCGAAACTTTACACATATATTCTATCTTAAGGGGACTTCTATTAATTCATTCGCATCAAGATTTTCAGAGTTTTCCATAGACGAGGAAGATTTTTAAAGCACTATCGGGATAATGCAAGAAAATTTGAAGAAGTATATGGGAAACTCTGAAAACCCAAAGGGAACAAATATAATAAACAATCTGACTTCGACAAAATATTTCTTAATAGCTATGGCTATTAAAAAATATTTATGTCTCGCATCTTATTCATTATATTTGTTTCTTGAAAGAAATGAATTAATAGAAGTCCCCTTAACGGTCAAATTTTTAATATATTTTGCAAAGCCATTTTTTTATATACCACATAACGAAATAGTGTTTTATGCAAAACTCGTTTCAGTATTCAAAAATACAAAAAAAAATATTTTTGTCCGTCTAAGTTGGACAAGTCCTTACAGTTATTTTATTATTACTCTCTGATTAATAATATACTTTTTTGTTTTAAGTTGTATGTTGTATATACCTGAAGCATAATCAGATAATTTGATTTGTTCAATATTATTATCAGGTTTAATTATTCCTGAAACAAGTATTTTACCATCAATAGAAATTAATGAATATTCAATTTCAGCATCAATATTATCTAACTTAATATTAATAATATCACTAGCAGGATTAGGATAAATACTTATTGTTCCATTTTCAAATTCTAAAATATCTGTTACTATAATATCTAATGTTTGAGATGTTCCTGTTCCGCATGAGTTTGAAGGAGTTACTGTAATAGTTCCTGAATTTGAGCCAACAGTTGCAGAAATTGAATTTGTTGTGCTGGAACCTGTCCATCCTGTTGGTAATGTCCATTCATAAGTTACACCATAAACATTTGTTACGCTATATACTTCTATTGAGCCAGCAGTAGGTGCGGTGTTCCCTGATATTATGCTTGGTTGTGCCGGTATATCTTTTACAGTAATATAACTTGTAATTGTTTTACTATCAGGACCATTACCATCGTCAGCTGTTAAAGTAACATCATAAGTTCCTGATGTATTATAAGTTATGGTTGGATTTTGTAATGTTGAAGAAGACGGAGTTCCTCCTGAAAATGACCATTCCCATGAAGTTGGAATTCCACCTGTGGTTAAATCAGTAAAATTTACTGTATTACCTGCACATAAACTATTTGGGACACCTGAAAAATCAGCTTCTAAATTTGATATACTCCCCCATTTCCATATACCTTTTAAAGTAGAACTTTCGTTAAACCAACCTGACCAGCCGATAGAAGGACTAATAAAATCAACATACAGATGCTGTTCTGTATCAATAGAATTCCATGAGACACCGCCATCTTCACTATAAGAAGACCCCGAAGCACCTGTTGCTGCTCCTGTTGAAAAAACAATATCCGTTCCTTCTATGTAACATAAACTATTACTAAATACAGTGCCTGTTGTTGTAACAGTATTCCATGCTGAGCCACTATTTATAGTTTTATAAACAACATTACTAATATCAATAATTAATCCTGTACTGGCATTTTTAAATGAGATATTTCCACTCATGGTAGCACTGCCAAAATCACTTATAGGCGATTGAAACACCTCAAAATTATAACCTTTATCTGATGAATGATATATTCTGCCTTTATTTGTTGTAAACCAAACATGATTTCCAACAACTTCAATTTGTGAAGTATATCCATATTCGCCGGATAATGGATCAGGAATGTTTGCGACTGGAACAGCAGTCCATGTGGTGCCTCCATTAGTTGTGGTATATAATTCAAACTCACTATTAATTGGGTCCCCCTGACAGAAACCATTATTAGCATCCCAAAAATATACGACATTTGTAAACGAAGCAGCATTATTGTATGTTGCAGAATTTTGACGTGTCCATAATGCTCCGCCATTTGTTGTCTTCCAAATACCTCCTATTTGTCCTGCTGCATTAGGAAAAGCAGCTATCCATGCAGTATTTGCATCAATAGCATAAATCATTGATATTCCCAGTGCAGTATTACCTATATCTATTGTTCCCGGTGTCCATGTATCTCCTCCATTTATAGTTTTAGTGAATTCCTGAACGTTTGCTCCTCCACCTGAACCATCATAAGCTGTAGCCCAGACAATATTATTATCAACAATAGAAATATAATTTATTCCTCTGTTTGCTGTTGAAAATCCTGTAGCTTGTTCAATCCAACTTCCGTAAGGTGCAACCTGAACATTGATATAATCTGTTTTTGTTTCAGTATCTGCACTTTGCGAATTTGTAACTGTTAAAGAAACAGTATATGAACCTAAATTACTATATGTAATTACAGGTGGATTTTGTCCTGTATATGATGCAGGAATTCCTCCTGTAAATGTCCATTCCCAGCTTGTTATAGCATTTCCACCATCATTTGATAAGTCCGTAAAAGTTACAGAAGAACCTACATTAATAGTTGTATTATTAGCAGAAAAATTAGCCGTAGGGTCTCCTGTGAGTGTGGACTGAACACATTGCATAGCTGCATAAGCATCTATTCTGGGACCAATATTTTGATTTATAGTAGCGCCACTACTTATAATACAGTTTTTAATTTCTGTAGGAGACAAAGAAGAATTTAAACTTAACATTAATCCGGCCAAGCCAGATGCAAAAGGAGTAGCCATAGATGTACCTGACATTTGCCCGTAATTATTTGCACTTGCAGTATATACTGTATTTAACAGTCCACCATAGGAAAATCCTCCTGGTGAAGCTATGTCAACCCATGGAGTTGAGCCATTATAATTGGAAAAACTTGAACGTGTATCATCAGCATCAACAGAACCAACACATATCACATTATCATATCCTCCTGGATATATAGTTGTTGTATTTCCATCATTACCTGCTGCTGCAAGAAATACTACATTTGGATAACTGTTTATCAGGTTTTGTGCAGAGCTGTTATAACCGGGTCCTCCCCATGATAAACTTACTACATTTGCTCCGTTTTGACATGCCCATTGAATGCCATCATAACCATAATATACGCTTTCACTTGAACCAGCATCAGGTGTGCATTTTACCCCAATTAATTCAACATTTCCACCAAGAGATGTCATACCTATACCATTATTAATATCAGCAGTTGCAAGTCCTGCACAGTGAGTCCCGTGAGACCATGTAAAATCTGTATTTGCATCTTCGGGAGGTGTAGCATCATCGTCATTGTCAGCCACATCACGTTGAAGATAAGTTGTAAGGTCATTATGACCACAAAATACTGCATTATCAACAATAGCAACTTTAATAGAATTATCTCCCAAGCTAATATTCCATGCCTGTTCTGCATTAACAAGGTCTAGATACCAGCTATAATTTGATTGACTGTAATAAGCGTCATTTGGAACAAAACTTATTTTATAAATAGGTTCCTTCTCTGCATACTCAATAATATCAAATGCTTGTAAATCCCTGATAATATTATCAATTTCAGAATAATCGCTAAAATATACTCTGAAAATCCTCATTAATTTTGGAATTTTTGAATAATAACTGGGTCTTTCTAACTTTGTTACAGAATAATTTGAAAATACTGACTTTAAATCAGGATAATCATTTATGTCAGCAATTTTATTGGTCTCACTTTTTTTTATCAGATTTTTAATAATATAATCCGATTCAATACTTACATTATCTTTTAATTTAAACATTAATCTTCCATCTAAAAAATTTGGATTGTAAGTTTGTGCAAATACACTAAACATGAATAAAATGCCTGTAGATAAGAGAATTATTTTTTTTAAGTTCATGATTTTTAGTTTTTAATTTAATTAAAAAATTTTATAAAATATATCTGATATACAAATATACAAAATTAAAACTATTTTTTTTAATTCCAATAAAAAATTTAATAAAAATTTAATAATATTATTTTGCCTTATATGGATAACAGGTTTTATAAGGTCATTAAGGGGACTTCTATTAATTAATTTCTTTCAAAAAATAAATATAGTGGACTTCTATTAATTCAAAAAAAAAATATACTTTTTGATTAAGTTTACTTAAAATTTTTATTTTTGTAATTATAAAGATATATATGGCAAATAATACTGAAACAGATATGGCCAAAAATAATTATGAATTATGAGTTAAAAATTATGAACTTTGTACTTTGTACTTTGTGCTTTGTGCTTTGTGCTTTGTGCTTTGTGCTTTGAACCTTGAACTTTAATCTTTTGTCTTGTAAAAAATGAAGAAAGTAATTATAATATTTTTTGTAATAATTTTTATTATTTTAGGATTATCATTTATCAATAATAATGCTCATACCAAAGCTTTAAGTCATAATTCAAAATTAAGAAGAGCAGAAAATGATACTTCGTGGGTTGATTCAGTGTTTAATTCATTAACATTAGAACAACGTATAGCACAACTTTTCATTATAAGAGCTTGTTCCAATACATCTCAGGCAGATTATGATAAAATAACAAAATTGATTACTGACTACAATATTGGCGGTATATGTTTTTTTAAAGGCAATCCCACAGAACAGGCAAAACTTACCAACTACTGGCAAAGCAAAGCAAAAACGCCTTTATTTATTGCAATAGATGCAGAATGGGGCCTTGGTATGCGATTACATAACACTATGTCTTTTCCTCGTCAAATGACACTTGGTGCTATTCAAAACGACTCTCTTATATATGAAATGGCTGTAGAAATTGCCCGCCAGTGTAAACGTCTAAATATTAATATCAATTTTGCTCCTGTTGTAGATGTTAATAGTAATCCTGACAATCCTGTGATAAACAGCCGCTCGTTTGGTCAGGATAAATATAATGTAGCAAAAAAAGGTCTGGCTTATATGCAAGGGCTACAAGATAACAAAATTTTAGCCGTAGCTAAACATTTTCCCGGTCACGGTGATACTGACAAGGACTCGCACAAAACTCTGCCTGTTATAAATAATTCTAAACAAAGAATTGACTCTGTTGATTTATATCCTTTTAAAATGCTTATAAACAACAAGTTAAAAGCTATAATGGTTGCTCATTTATTTATTCCTGCCTATGATTCTACTAAAAATACTCCAACAACACTTTCTAAAACTGTTGTAACTGAACTTTTAAAAGAAAAATTGGGATTTAAAGGTCTTGTCATAACCGATGCTCTGGAAATGAAAGGTGTAACTGATAATAATAAGCCCGGCGAAATTGAAGTAAAAGCATTAATGGCTGGAAACGACATTTTATTATTACCTCAGGATGTCCCTGTTGCTATCGATGCAATAAAAAAAGCAATGAAAAAAGGACTTACCACTGAAAAACAAATTAATGAAACATGTAAAAAAATACTTGCTGCCAAAAAATGGGCAGGGCTGAACAATTATAAACCTGTTAAAATTAAAGATATTTATAATGATATTAACAGATATAATGGCAAACAAATTCAGAAAAAACTGTATGAGACATCTGTTACTTTACTAAAAAATAATAATGATTTAATACCTTTAAAAAGATTTGATACTCTTAAAATGGCTGTCCTGTCAATAGGAACTAATAATATCAATAACTTTCAAAGACAACTTTGTAATTATGCTAAATTTGATAATTATAATATATCCAAAAATCCAACAACACAAGAAAAAGATACTATTTTAAGTAAATTACAAAAATATAATCTCATTATTATTGGAATACATAATACTAATAACTCTCCTAAAAAAAACTTTGGCATAACTCAACAAACTATAGATATTATTAACTCTATTAAAACAAAACAAAAAATTGTCCTTGACATTTTTGCCAATCCTTATTCTCTTTCAATGCTTAAACATACTAAAAACATTGAGTCGCTTATAATATCTTATCAGGATAATGAGACATCAGAAATAGCTTCTGCTAAAATGATTATGGGAATTATTCCTGCAAAAGGAAAACTTCCTGTTACCGGTTCTGTTGAATTTCCTGTCAACTCAGGACTTAAAACAGTAAAAAAAAAAGGAATTGATTATTCTATACTAAAAAAAATAAATATCTCTCCTAAAATTCTTTACAAAATAGATTCTATTGCTTTAAATGGAATCAATGAAAAAGCTTATCCTGGATGCCAGATACTTGCTGCAAAAGATGGCAAAATATTTTATCAAAAGACCTTTGGATATCATACTTACGAAAATATAATACCTGTTAAAAATAATGACATCTATGATTTGGCTTCTTTAACAAAAGTTGTTGCCACTACTCTTGCTATTATGAAACTATATGACCAGGGTAAAATTGATATTAATGCTCAACTTGGAAAATACCTGCCTTGTCTTGCAGGAACCAACAAAGAGCATATAATTATAAAAGATATAATGACTCATCAGGTAAGATTAGAATCATGGATACCTTTTTATGAAAATACTATTGTTAATTGCAAATTAAATGACTCTGTTTATTCTAAATCAAAGTCATCCTTATTTCCTTATCGCGTAGCTG
>CAZZDX010000163.1:0-7058 GCA_964653185.1 uncultured Bacteroidales bacterium | reverse complement strand
TAACACATTAGAAATTGGGACTTGGATATTGATTAGGTTAATTAGGTCAATTAGAGCAATTAGAAATTCATAAGAAAAATTGTATAAATTAATAAAAACTAATTATAAAAAAATATACTGTGAACGGTTAACAAAATGTATATTATAATTTACTGTATAAATGAAAAACACTTTTAATCCTATAGATAATTACGAAAAGACAAAAAAACAAGTTGGATACGTTTCCCGAAAACAAGCAACACAAAAAACTTATGACAATATCGGATTTATGTCAGGACTTGAAGTTCACCAACAGCTAAATACCACAGAAAAATTATTTTGTCATTGCCCTGCTGGGAAATACAACAAGAACAATGACTATGATGCTGAGGTAGTCAGGCATATGCGACCTACTCTTAGTGAACTCGGAGAATATGACGGAACAGCTTTAATGGAATTTAAAACAAGAAAAAAAATTATATACAGATGTAAAAATGAAACTACATGTACTTATGAAGTAGATGACACACCACCTTTTGAAATAAATAAACAAGCACTGGAATATGCTTTGGAAATATCTCTGCTATCAAAATTCAATATTGTAGGAGAGGTTCATATTACCCGTAAACAATACTTAGACGGAAGCATTCCCACAGGATTTCAAAGAACAGCTATCCTCGGAGTAGAAGGTGAAATATATCTGAAAAAGAAAAAAATAAGATTAATTCAACTTAGTATTGAAGAAGATGCTTGTCGCGAAATTTCTGATATAGGACATACACGTATTTATAAAACCGATAGATTAGGTATGCCTTTAATTGAAACTGTTACTTATCCTGATATGAAAAATCCTGATGAAGTAAAAGAAGCTTGTAATTATATCCGATTTCTTAATAGAAGTACAGGAAAAGTAAGAACAGGAATGGGAGCAGGACGCGAAGACGTAAATGTAAGTTGTAAAGATGGAACAAGAGCTGAAATAAAAGGCGTAGCTCATACAAAGTTGATACCGGAACTTACTCATAATGAGTGTTTTAGACAATGGGCTCTGCTTAAAATAAAAGATATTTTAAATAAAAGAGTAGATGACCCACAGAATTGGAAAATTAATTACGAATATCTTGACTTTGATGCTTTTGAAATTACTTATGAACCTCTTAAAATAGCAAAAGAAAAAAAATATAAACTCATTGCTGTAAATCTTCCTGATTTTAAAGGAATATTATCACATTTTACTCAACCTGGCAAAATGTTTGCAAACGAAATTAGCGACCGACTTAAAGTAATTGCCTGCCTGGAAAAACCTAATATGATTTATTCCGAACAATTTGACCAAATTATTACTCAGGATGACTTTGAGATTATTGCACCTATTTTAAATGCCAGCAAAAATGATGCACAAATCCTGATATGGGGACAGGAAGAAGATATGGAAACAGCTCTTGAAACCATAGAAGAAAGATGTAAAATGGCTTTCTGTGAAGTGCCAAAAGAAACACGAAAATACTTAGAAGACGGAACTACTATTTTTGAAAGAGTACTGCCTGGTGCAGACCGTATGTATCCCGATACTGACCTGCCTCCTATCCCTTTAGATACAAATTATATAGAAGATATAAGAAAAAATTTGCCAACAGAAATTGTTGACAGATATCTTCAACTAAAAAAATGGAAAATACCTGAGGATACATATACTTATATCTTCAAAAAAAATCTATTCCCTGTCATTGAAAAAATAATCAAAAAATTAAAAATAAACCCGATATTTACAGGAACTTTTTTTGGACATAAACTAAAATTTATTGAAGGACACTATATAAGCTCTGACAAATTTAATTATGATAAAATATATGAACTTTTTAAATTTATTAAAGACGAAAAATTATATCTGGAAATTTCAAAACAAATGCTTCCTGTTGTTTATAAATATCCCAAAATGGACTTCAAATCAGTGTTAACAACTATTAATTTTAAAAAAACATCAAAAGAAAAAATCACATCTCAAATACCATTCTTAAAAGAAAAATTTGCAGACATTAAATTCTCAGATAAAAATAATGTGGAGACAAAATGGATTATGGGACAACTAAGAAAAATAACTTTGGGAAATATGCCTCTAAATGAATTGAAAATTTTGGTAGAAAAATAATAATATCTAGTTGCTGGTAGCTATTTACTGATTAGTTAAACAAAAAGCAGGAGACAAGTATCCGGTTTTTTTCACAAGCCCTTAACATTACAATAATAAAACATAAAGATGGCAAAAAAAAAATATTATGTTGTCTGGAAAGGCATTAAAACAGGTATTTTTTCAGAATGGGAAGAATGTAAGAAACAAGTAAAAGGATTTAGCGGAGCCATTTACAAATCATTTAATAATAAAGCATTAGCAGAACAGGCATTTAAAAATCCTCCACCTATGGAACATTCCATATTTATCGGGGAGACAGATGATTTTACTAAAACTTGTGCTGAACTTGTCTCATCAAAATCTTTACAAAAGACAAAACTGGTAAAAAATAAATCAAATCTGAGTAAGACAGAGGCAAGACCTGTTCTTAACAGTTTATCTGTTGATGCTTCCTGTCTGGGAAACCCTGGCATAATGGAATATCAGGGAGTTTATACAAAAACAGGGGAAAAAATATTTTTGCAAGGACCATTTTATAACGGAACTAATAATGTTGGAGAGTTTCTGGCTATTGTCCACGGATTATCTTATCTGAAAAAGAAAAATAGTAGTTTGGCAATATATTCTGATTCTAAAGTTGCTATTGGCTGGGTTAAAAACAAAAAAGCAAAGACAAAACTCAAAGAGACCGCTAAAAATAAAGACCTGTTTGATTTAATAATAAGAGCTGAAAAATGGTTAAGAGAAAATCAGTATAAAAACCCAATTATAAAATGGGACACAAAGTCATGGGGAGAAATTCCTGCTGACTTTGGAAGAAAATAATTTTACTGTTGATTATCTAATAAGCACTCCTTATCTTTTTCTTTTCTGTTAAAAAAATCCTTATTATTAAAAAAGAAACAGCTATTATACTGATTATCAGATATATATAATCATTACTTCGTGTTCCTACAACATCTAAATTGGTATTAATTATACCTTTGTTTGTTAAAAAAGTAATTATTACAGCAAAAGTATTGTTAATAAAGTGAGCAAATACAGGTATCCAGAGCGACCTTGTCCAAACAAATAAATAGCCAAACAAAACACCTATCAACATACGTGGAACAAAGCCAAAAAATTGTAAGTGCATAGCGCTAAAAAGGAAAGCAGATATTAATATAGCAATATGACAATTTTTTGTCCAGTCATTAAATAATCTAAGCAAAACACCTCTGAACAAAAGCTCTTCACCAACAGCAGGAATTATACCTATCATAACAATATTTAACAACAAGCCCGATAAAGTATGCACATTTAAAAAAGCTTCGGTCATTTTTTCGGCACTCTCTTCATAATTTTTAAGCAAATTTTCTATACTTTCCAATGACTTTGGTAAACTAACCATCTCGTTTATATTAGACAGCCAGTTTATAACAGGAATAGCAACCAGCATTATTAGTCCGGCAATAATTAATGATGAAAATACAGGTTTTCTTTTTACCTTTAAATATTCAGAAACATTTTTGTTTACTAAAAATGCAAATATCAAACAAGGGAAAATAAAAAGACCTAATTGATTTACAATCTGAAAATATTTTAAGACAGATAAATTATCAGGATTAGATATATCTAATTCTGATAATTTACTAATAACATCAAAACCATAAAAAGGTATTGCAAATAAAGCCCCGACTAATGTCGTAAAAATTAAAGAAATCACTATTATCACTACAAAAATGATAAGTTTATGGTATGGAGGATAATTTCTTATTGTCATAAATTTAGTAATCATTTATAAGTTTTTTTGTTTAAGGGGACTTCTATTAATTCATTTCTTTCAATGTCAACGCTTTTATAAGTAAAGATAATATACAGTTTTAACTAATACCGACTCGCTAACAAGATACTCAATTTATTTCGCTACTCTCATAAATTGAGATTGTTAGTCGGTCGGCATTAACCAAACCAAGCCAACAATATTATTTTTATCCCGATTTTGCATCGGGACGGTTTGGTATAAAATGTAAAAGTAGTTATATTTTTTTATTTCTACAATTGTAAAGGATGCTGTTCATAAAATCGTCAGTAAACCGCTAAAAAAAATATTTTATATTATTAGGTCATTAAGAGTCAGATAATAATTGTAAAATCCAAAAAATTAGTAGAATATTTATTTAATTCTATAAAAATTATTATTATTTTAAAAAAAAGATATAAATTTGCAGATTAATATCTAAATTATTAATTTAAAATTATTATATATCACAATATAATATAATTTATAAATAATGTAATAAAATAAAGCTATGAAAAAAACTTTACTGATTCTTGGATTAATATCATTTTCAAATTTTATTCTTGCTCAGGGTTTAAAAAATGAAAATGCTAAAATTGGCATTAGTACAGGAACATCTCTAAATGTTACCGGAGGAACAAATGGCGGTATTACCAATAATTCAAATGGTGAAATAGCCAACAATGGAATAATTACCCTTACAGGAAATTTTATTAATAATGCTGATTTTGTTTCAGGCATTAATAGTAAAGTCAAAATGCAGGGAGCATATCAGGATATCGGCGGCTCTAATACTACAACTTTTTGCGATCTGTTTATAGATGGAACAGATAATAAAACCATTAGTATAAAAACAAATATAAACGACTCTTTGATTTTTAATAATAATAACGTTGCAATAAATAACAATAATCTTGTTTTATTAACAAATGCTATTATTTATAATAATTCTCCCACAAAATTTGTAGTTACAAACGGAACAGGAAAACTTGTTAAAAACAGTTTGCTTACCGGGACAGATTTTCTTTTTCCTGTTGGAGATACTTTAAATAGTTATAAGCCCGTAAAACTTAACTATGCAGGAACTATTGATACTTTTGGAGTAAGAATTATAAAAGGAATTGACCCCAGCACTGGAGTTGATGATGAATGCGTCCAATATACTTATATTGTTGAAGAAAGTAATAATGGTGGTTCTTCCGGCTCTCTAAACCTTGGATGGAACACCGCAGACGAGGGCTCATCATTTGACAGAACACAAGCTATGATAGAACATTACATCATTACATCATGGAATCTGGAAAATGCATACCTGGAGCTTTCTCAAATTTACCTTCTACAGATTGGTATTATGAAAATCAATCCAACAGCATAACTGACTTTTCTTCTAATGCCAGCAGATTTATCGTAACATCAGCTACATCATTAACAGTAGTTGCCTCAGCAAGTCCAAATTCTATATGTATTGGCGATTCTACCTCTTTACTGGCATCAGTATTCGGAGGAACACCAACTTATACTTATCTGTGGTCGCCAACAACAGGATTAAGCGATTCAACTATTGCCAATCCTATGGCAAGTCCTTCAATAATAACTACTTATACAGTAACAGTAACTGATTTTATCGGAGACACAGCTGTTGACAGTGTTATAGTAACAATAAATCCAAACCCAACTGCTTATGCAGGTGTAGATACTTCTGTATGCCAGAGTAATAGTATTGACTTAACAGCAACAGGAGGAACATCTTATCTGTGGAGTACAGGCGGAGCAACAGCAACTATTACAGTTAGTCCTACTTATGACTCAACATTTACAGTAACCGTAACAAACAGTTTTGGCTGCACAGATACCGATGATGTTATAGTAACAATATATCCGAACCCAACTGCCTATGCAGGCGAAGATACCACTGTATGCCAGGGTAATAGTATTGACTTAACAGCTTCAGGAGGAACATTTTATTTGTGGAGTACAGGCGGAGCAACAGCAACAATTACAGTAACGCCGACAATAACTACAACCTATATTGTAACAATAACAGATGGAAACGGTTGCACGGATACAGATGATGTCATAGTTACAGTTAATCTATCTTACTTTTATACTGATAATGAGGGAATATGCGATGGCGAAACATATACCTGGCATGGCAATGATTATACTACAGCAGATACATATTATGATTCTTTGACAACAACAAATGGTTGTGATAGTATTTATGAACTTAATTTAACAGTTAATCCAAATCCAACAGTATATTTAGGTTCTGATACATCAACATGTCAGGGAAATACAATTACACTTGATGCAGGAGCAGGTTACACTTATTTATGGAATGATGCTACAACAAATCAAACTCTTAACGTAACTGTTACAGGAAATTATTCAGTTACTATTACAGATGGTAATGGCTGTATGGATAGTGATACTATTAACATATTGGTTTATCCTGTCCCAAATATCTTAACAGACAAAACAGATGAAACCTGCGTCGGAGCTAATAATGGCTCTGTTGATTTAACTGTAACAGGAACAGCACCTTATGTGTTTAACTGGGATAATGGTGAAACAACAGAAGATATATCCGACCTGGAACCAAATACTTATACAGTAATTGTTACTGACTCTAATGGCTGTTCTGCAACAGAAAATATAGAGATACTTCATTCGGAAACACTTTGCCCGGATTTATATGTCCCTAATATATTTTCACCAAACCATGATAATCATAATGATAAGCTATTTGTCAGAGGCACGGGAATAAAAAGTTTAACATTTATTGTTTATGACAGATGGGGAGAAAAAATATTTGAAACAACTAATCAGGATAATGGCTGGGACGGAACTTATAAAGGAAAACCATTAGATAATGCTGTGTTTATTTATTACCTGAAAGCAGAAATGATAAATAATGAAACAGTTGAGAGAAAAGGAACTGTTACTTTGGCTAAATAAATAATAAATTTGTTTATATAATTTAAAAATGTATCTTTGTAGATTGTTTTAATTTCTTTAACACTAAAATTATAATAATTATGAAAAAAACAATAAATTTATTATCAGTTATTATGCTCATAGCATTGAGCATATATTTTCAAAAAACAAATGCACAGGAAATTGCTGTTCAGGAATGGGTGGCAAGATACAACGGTCCCGACTCATTGC
>CAZZDX010000162.1:1704-7058 GCA_964653185.1 uncultured Bacteroidales bacterium | reverse complement strand
AAAATAATCCTCAGATAAAAATTGAATTAAGCGGACATACTGATAATACAGGTAAAAATGTCTATAATCAAAATTTATCTGAAAACAGAGCAAAAACAGTATATAACTATCTTATTGCCAAAGACATTGCAAAACAACGTCTCTCTTATAAGGGCTATGGCGATACAAAGCCAATTGATACAAATAATACAGAACAGGGAAGAGCTAATAACAGAAGAACTGAATTTAAAGTTATAGCAAAATAAATTCTTAACTCATTAAAAACGCTATTTCTAAAACACAAATTATAGTTAATTAGTAGTGTTATTACTGATATTATGATAACATAATTTGCTGATTTTATGTATAAACAGAATAGATATATTTTAGATATTTATTAAAATAAATTTGCAAAATAGATTTTTTATTATTATCTTTGTAGTTTTAATTGATATTAATAACTTTTATAACAAAAAAAATAAATTATTATGAAAAATTTAAACAAAAAATTATTCCTTATCATCACTGTTATTTTTTGTGTAGGTCTTACAGTCTCTTATGCACAGGAATCTTCAAAAGAGGTGATTTTTATATTTCATAAAAAAGGAGACAAATTTTCTCAATCTTATGAAGGAAAAACAGCTCAGGCATCTCAGTCAGATAAAAGATATACTGAATTTAGCATATCAGGACTTGAGACACAGCAACAGGTTGATAAATTAATTCAGGATGTAAAAAAATATAAAGAAGTTGTTGATTTTTCAATTTCATCGGAAATTGTTGATAATCAAAGAAAATCTTCTATTGTTTTTGACGGTGATGCTAATATGGATTTTTTTAAAAGAATACTTTTATCAATAAACATAAACAATGTTATTATTGACGGTAAAAAGATGCTTACACAAGATATAGAATAAATTTGATATGAAATATCCATACTCAAAGACAATTGAAAATAATTATGAACTTAACGAAGTGATCTTACGAACAAAGTGAGTAATTACGAATTTTGGACATTGAAACTGGAAAATCATTAATTATGAGTATAATGATAAACGTCAAACATTGAATTTTAAACTTTTATCTTATAAATGCTTGAATACAAACTAATTACGAAAATATAAACAAATGAAAAACTTTTACTATTCATTTATAATAATATTGTCAGCATTGCTTTTGATTATTAATAATACAAAAGCCCAGGTTCCCAACAATCAGGATTGTCTTGGAGCTATTCCCGTATGTCAGAATGTTTATACTCAATCAAATTCTTATTCCGGTACAGGTAATTATTTAAATGAAATTGACGGAGTGATTTCTTGTATGGATGCCGGTGAAAAAAATGATGTCTGGTATATTTTTACAGTTCAATCAAGTGGTAATGTAAATTTTTTAATTACTCCAAACGATGCATGTGACGATTATGACTGGGCTGTTTATAATTTAACAAATGCTAACTGTTCTGATATTTATAGCAATTCTAGTCTTGAAGTTAGCTGCAATTGGTCTGCTGAAGGAGGTCCTACAGGACCAAATGGTGGAAGTGGTTATACCTCACAAGATGCGTTTGGATCTAGATTTAATGCAGAAATACCTGTTACAGCAGGACAAACTTATGTTGTTAATATTAGTAACTACTCATCAACACAATATGGCTATACACTTAATTTTGGAGCTTCTTCCGCAACAATATTTGATAATATTCCTCCTTATATAAATAGTATTAATCCTCCTGTTTGTGGTGCCACTTCTTTAACTTTTGATTTCTCTGAAAATGTGTTATGCAACACTGTTGAAGATGCGGACTTTACATTTACAGGACCCGGCGGCACATATACTTTATCAGGAGTTACAGGAGCAGCTTGCTCTGTTGGAGGAACTCAGGAAAATACATATACTATAAATGTTTCTCCCTCTATTACTGTAAGCGGAAATTATAACCTGTGTATAGATGCTAATGCCTCCGGTTCTGTAGCAGACCTTTGCGATAATCTTGCTCCATCCGACTGTCTGCCTTTTACAATAAACGCAGTAACATCTTCTATAACAAATATTACTGATGCAACCTGTGGTAGTAATAATGGTAGTGCAACAGTTACTGCATCCGGTGGCTCTCCTCCATATACTTATAACTGGAATACAACACCTCCACAAACAAATGCTACTGCTACAAATTTAGGTCCGGGAACTTATATTGTTACTGTTGGGGACCAAACTTCTTGTGTGTCAATAGATACTGCCATAGTAAACAGTATAGGCGGGCATACAGTAACAATTACTAAAACTGATGATAACTGTGGGCAACATATTGGCTCGGCAACAGCAACACCAAGTCCATCAGGTTCATATACTTACAACTGGAATACGGTACCTCCACAGGCAACTGCTACTGCTACAAATATAGGAGGCGGCAACTATTCTGTTACGGTCAGTGATGGAGTTTGTGATGTTATAGCAACAGTTACAATAAATGACCTTCAAAGCCTTTCGGTAACAACAAGTTATACTGATGATAACTGCGGACAACATACTGGCACGGCAACAGCAATTGCATCAGGAAGTCCGGGTGTGCCTACCTATGAATGGAATACAACACCTCCACAAACAACTGCTACTGCTGTAAATTTAGGAGCCGGCATTTATTCTGTTACTGTTACTGACGGAACATGTGTTGTTATAAATAATGTAACAATAGGCGATACACCAAGTCCAACAGCTAATATTACTAATCATACTGACGAAATGTGCGGTAATTCCAATGGAACGGCAACAGTAACAGCAACAGGAGGAGAACCTTCTTATTCTTATACGTGGAACACTAATCCCCAACAAAATACAGCAACAGCTATAAACTTACCGGCAGGAACTTATATTGTTACTGTTACAGACATAAATAATTGTTCTGATACTGCTTCTGTTACTATACTAAGTATTCCAGGACCAACAGCTATTATTACCAATACCAGTGATGAAAACTGTGGTAATTCTGATGGTTCAGCAACAGTAACAGCAACAGGCGGATTGCCTCAGTATTCTTATACGTGGAATACTAATCCGACCCAGTATGATACAACAGCTATAAATCTGGCTTCCGGAGTTTATACTGTTACTGTTACTGATGCCAATAACTGTACTGATACAGCAACAGCCACAATAAATTTTATTCCGGGACCTGTTATTACAATAAATTCAACAGACGAACATTGTGGACATTCTGATGGCACGGCTACTGCTATTGTTACTGGCGGAACAGGAGTATATACTTATCTCTGGGATACAAATCCTCCGCAAAATACTGAATCAATTAATAATTTATCTGCTGGTTTTTATACTATTGTAGTAAGTGATGGTCCTTGTAGTTCAATTGTTACAGTAGAGATTGCCAATATTCCAGGACCTGTTGCCAGTTTTACTGTTTATCCGGAAATAACAACTTTGGAAAATGCAGGATGTAGTTTCACAGATCATTCTCAGGGCAACATATCTTCATGGCAATGGGATTTTGGTGATGGAGAATCTTCTTCCGAACAAGATCCTTATCATACCTATACAGACCTCGGAACTTATATAATAGTATTAACTGTTACTGATAGCTATGGTTGTACTGACTCCACAAAAAGAACTGTTATTATTAAAAGTGTGTTTACCGTGTATATCCCTAATTCATTTACACCGGATCAAGATGGATTAAACGAAACTTTTGGACCAGTATGTAATGGTATTGACAAAGATGGTTATGAAATGTTTATATTTGATAGATGGGGCGGAGAAATATATAGTACTAATGATATACTAAAACAATGGGATGGAACAAAAAATAATGTAAATGTCCCAGTAGGAACTTATGCTTATCATATTGTTGTAAAAGAAGAATATAGCGATAAAAAATATGAATATATAGGAAAAGTAAATCTTATTCGCTAATCTTATTGTAATAGTCAGCAATCTGCAGTCAACAGTCGGCAATTAAGAGATAGTCCTTTCTAAAGTAGTTAAAAGTCCGTTTCATGAATTGTGAAATATAGATGGACAAATAATATGATATTTGTCCACTTTACATGTTTTTTTATATTGTTTAAAGGACAAGTTGTCCAAGTATAAACAAGTTAGCGTTCATTGGAAGAAAAAACAGCGGACACAAATAATAACCATTAAAAAGGAGGACAAAAATGAGACACAAAAACTTAAAATTAAGTGCCGTACTCTTGTTAGGGCTTGGACTGACAGGACTACAGGCACAGAAAAGCGTTAACGCCACAGGCGGTAATGCTTCAGGTAGCGGAGGCTCGGCGAGCTATTCCGTAGGACAAGTGGTTTACACCACAAACACAGGAACGACAGGTTCGGTGGCACAAGGTGTGCAACAACCGTTCGAAATTTCGGTAGTAACAGCAATTGAAGAGGGCAAAGGTATAAACCTTACGATTTCGGCATATCCAAACCCAACATCCGATTATCTTACATTAAGTGTTGATAATTTTGAAATTTCAAATTTATCATACCAATTGTACGACATGAGCGGAAAACTTTTACAAACCCAAAAAATCACAGGCAACCAAACGAGTATTGTTATGAGCAATCTTGTACCTGCCACCTATTTTGTGAAAGTTATTCATGGAAATAAAGAGGTAAAAACATTTAAAATCATTAAAAACTAATTGATTTGTTGATTGCGTCAAAATATAGAACAAGTATTAACAATAAAAACTTAAAAATCATGAAAACAAAAATGTACAAATTTAGAGTAGCGTTAATCCTCACATTTACAAATCTGCTCATCTGCTCATCAGTATGGGCTCAAACGCCAGAAAAAATGAGCTATCAGGCAGTAATTCGCAATAGTAGCGATGCCTTAGTTGTTAACACGCAAGTAGGAATGCAAATTAGCATTCTGCAAGCTTCGGCAGACGGAACGGTAGTTTACACCGAAACCCAAACACCAACAAGCAATGCCAATGGTTTGGTAAGTATTGAAATAGGTAATAATGTAGAATTTAGCACTATCGATTGGGCAAACGACATCTATTTTATTAAAACAGAAACCGACCCTACTGGTGGCACAAATTACACTATTACGGGCACAAGCCAATTATTAAGCGTGCCTTATGCTTTGCATGCAAAAACTGCAGAAAGTGTAAGCGGAGGAATTACCGAAACCGACCCGGTTTTTGCAGGATGGGATAAAAGCTCTGGTATTAGTATTACAGAATCTCAAATTTCCGACTTACAAACTTATTTAACAACAGAGGTAGATCCACAATTTGCATTATGGGATAAAACTACAGGTATTGTAATAAGTGAAAGTCAAATATCTGACTTGCAAACTTATTTAACAACAGAGGTAGATCCACAATTTGCATTATGGGATAAAACTA
>CAZZDX010000162.1:0-1604 GCA_964653185.1 uncultured Bacteroidales bacterium | reverse complement strand
CAGGTATTATAATAAGTGAAAGTCAAATATCTGACTTGCAAACTTATTTAACTTCTGAAACAGACCCTGCGTTTACTGCATGGGATAAAGATTATAATGATTTAACCAACACACCAACTATCCCAACAGTTCCCGAAAACGTTGGTGCATTTACCAACGATGCGGGATATTTAATTGAATATACCGAAACCCAAACTTTATCTGATGTTCTTACAAATAATAATTCAGCAAATGCGCAAATAAAAAATGTTATAAATCCTACTGATGCACAAGATGCAGCTACAAAAGCCTATGTTGACTTATTAGAAGCAAGAATTGAAGCCTTAGAATTAGCACAAATGCAACCAACAGATATTGATGGGAATACTTATGAAATAGTAGTAATAGGTACACAAGTTTGGATGGCAGAAAACCTAAAAACCACGCATTACCCCAATGGCGATGCTATACCTTTAGTAACCGACAATACCGCTTGGGCTGATTTAGGAGATAATAATACAGATGATGCTTATTGTTATTATAACAATAATGTTAGTAGCGAAGCCACTACTTACGGAGCATTATACACTTACGCAGCAGCTATTGGCGACAATTGGGCAAGAGATAATACAGATAATCAAGGCGTATGCCCCGATGGTTGGCATTTACCAACAAATGCAGAATGGGACGCATTAACCACTTATCTTGGCACCGATGCAGGTAGTAAATTGGCAGGTAATGCTGCACTTTGGACAGATGGAGATTTAGACCAAAACGCAAATTTTGGTGCATCTGGATTTGCCGCTCTGCCGGGTGGCTACCGCTACAACTTCGGTGGTACGTTCAACAGTTTGGGAGACCTCGGCTACTGGTGGAGTGCGACGGAGAATAGCAGTGCCAATGCTTACCGCCGTAACCTCAATTACAATTACGCTGGTGTCTACGGCGTTAACGGCAATAAGTCGTACGGCTTTTCGGTGCGTTGTGTCAGGGATTAGCGAACGATAGTGAGCTTGGTTAATTTGGTATTTTCAATCCTATAATTTGGCTTTGCCAAATTATAGGATTGAAGTATTTGATTATTTACCGCAAAGCGGTCAAAAAATTTTGAGAAAATGGCAATTTCTGGGATTTTAGAATTAGAAAAAGACAATACACAAATAATACTTCATATAGAGGGATTGTTTGTAAGGGTTTATGATCGTTCTGCTTATTTGTTTTCAAAACATATAAAAGCGTATAATCTTAGCAAAAATTTTTACAAAAATGTAAAACAAGAAGAAAGTTATTTAAAAACCTAAGTGGCTGGTGGTGAAAATATGATTACCCCGTAGCATATGAAAAGTAGGTATTAGTAAATAATGGTAAAGTAATATTATCCAACGAGGTGAATTTATCGGACAAAATAGATAAATTTGTGCTGAAAAGAAAAACAATGAAATAAAAACCAACGAAACGCTAACAGCACCTATATGTAATGCGGACAGCGTAGGAACTTGGAAGTGAGCCGCTTTTCCGTTCACCGCCAAATTTTTTGATTTGGCTTTTACGATAAAAATTAAAAACAAAATCGGTATAAAGGACATTTTTAATGCTTTTTTAGAGTATATTCTTTCAAGTGGACA
>CAZZDX010000161.1:0-7079 GCA_964653185.1 uncultured Bacteroidales bacterium | reverse complement strand
CCAAGGGCTCAATAACTGCTGAAAATATGAACGTAACAGGACAAACTGTGTTTGATAGTATGCAGGTAAACAATAAAATTAAAATAGGGAATTCAATAGTATTAGAGGATTTAACTACACCGGAAGGAGATATAAATCATATATATACCACTTTGGGCAGTGGAGATTTAATGATACAAAGTGAACCTGATAATAATCAAAATACTATAATAAATGCTAATAACGAAGGAAAGGTTGGTATTGGAACGGATAATCCTGGTAGTGATTTTGAAGATCCATCAAGATTAAAACTTGACGTACGAGGAGATGGAAGATTTGGTTATTCAGAAAATAATTATATAAGAATTGGCTATAATAGTGCAAATTCTATTATAGATAATTTTGGAGAAGGTAAATTGCTCATAAACTGGTATAGTGGTAAAAATGTGGTTATAGGCGGTAGCGGAGATGATTGGGAATTGCCCAATACAGGGACATTTACTGCCATACACGATGCTTATTTAGCTACAGGAGATGGTAATGTTGGCATTGGAACCACTGATACTCAAACGAAATTACACATCTTCTCAAACGATAACCCAACCTGTGGAACACAATTAAGAATAGAATACCTATCTACTGAACCGCCAGATGGTTGTCCGGGATCATCAATTTGGGATTTGAATGCTCAGGGCGGTGGAAAGCTAACATTTCAAAATTATTCTACTTCTAATTCTGTAATGACTTTAACTAAAGATGGTAATGTTGGAATTGGAACAACAAATCCTGAAAACAAATTAGATGTTAATGGCAGTGTTTTTATTCAGGGGGAAGGTAATGTATGGACATCAAATGCTCACTGGAATGTTGTATTAAAAACTCCTTTAGCAAGTGCTGCCTGGCGTTCGTCAATACCATCAGATGTAAATAATAAATATTTGGGCTTTGGAATGACTAATGAAGGTTGGTATTGGATAATGTCAGATGCTGATGATAATACACAACCTGCTGAATATCCTATGTCTCTGACTTTATCTGCTCCCGGTGTATCACCTCAATGTCAATTAAATGTTTGCGGAACAATAAAAGCAAAAGAAATTATTGTTGAAGAAACTGACGGGTGCGATTATGTTTTTGAGGATGATTACAAACGTATGACACCAGAAGAAAAAGCAAAATATTACAAAGAAAAAAAACATTTATTTGGACTTCCATCTGCTAAAGAAATAGAAAAAAATGGTTTAAAAATAGGAAAAACTATGTCAGGTCTTACATTGAATGTTGAAGAACTTAGTCTGGATTTTATTGATTTGTATAAAATTATAATAGAGCAGAAAAAAGAAATTGAACAACTAAAAAAACGTTTAGAAACTTTAGAACAAAAATAAAATTAAGTAAATATGAAAAAAATAATATTAATATTATTAGGAATTTTTATTTACAACTTTTCATTTGCTCAAAAACCTTTTTATAAAAAAGGAAAATGGGACGTTGATTTTGGCTTGAATTATTATTATCCAACTATAGATAAATGCCTATTTAGGTCTCCATATAGTAATTTATATTTTAGTATAGAACCAATTGGTGGTTTTGGTAAATATACAGGATTATTCAGAACCATAAAATTAAATAAAACAGACAATAAAAACTTATTTAATGCATTAATAGGATTGTCATATAATCAAAGATTAGGCAAAGTAAAATATAAATGTATAAATTACATTCAAGAAGATGAGATAGATGAACATAAAAGAGATTACCTTTCTTTGGATATTAAATTAAATAGTATAGTAAATATTAAAGAAAAATATGGCGTTTGTAATGCTATTGGTTTTAGAACAAATTTTCATTTTCCTGATCTTTTTTATATTAGTCCACCTTATCAGGAATATTATTTGACATATTCATTAGGTTTTTTATTTTAAAAAAATAAATATAATGCCCTGTGTAGATTTTGAAATTATTGATTTAAAAAAAAAATACGACAAATATCTTCGCTCAGACATTTATAATTGGTATAAAAAAGAATATTTTGATCACATAAATTTTGGTATAAGTATTTTTTTTAATAAACCTTTAAAAAATAAAAAAAATGAAGAAAAATAAAAATACAATATATAAAAGGATTTTCTTTATTGTTTTTATTGTATTTATCAATTTTAACTTATTTGCCCAAAGACCTTTTTATAAAAAAGGAAAATGGGGTGTTGATTTTGGCTTGAATTATTATTGCCCAGTCATAGATGGATATTCTTATTCTGATATTTATCCGGTTAAGGAAGATTACGATATAACACTAACCGGGAATGTTGGAAAATATTTAGGAATTTCAAGGACAATAAGATTATATAAAATTAACGAAAAAAATTTACTTAATTTATTAGTAGGTCTCTCATACAATGAAAGAAAAGCCACACTAAAATATAGTGGTACGAAGACAGTAAATGGGACACTTAATCAGGAAAATGGGGTAGAAAAAATAATAAACCAATACCCTTGTTTAGATATTAAATTAAGTGGTATAGCAAATCTTAAAGAAAAATATGGCGTTTGTAATGCTATTGGTTTTAGAACAAATTTTACTACTCTTCATAATACTAGGATTTTTTGTTCTCGGGATGAATATTATTTAACATATTCATTAGGTTTTTTATTTTATTTTAAAAAAATAAATATAATGCTTTCTATAAATCATCCAATTTTTAATTTAACAAAATCTGATAAATTTTCTATGCTTTATCTTGACTATGGATTTAAAAAAAAATATTTTAATACAACAAATTTTGGTGTAAGTATTTTTTTTAATAAACCTTTTAAAAATAAAAAAAATGAAGAAAAATAACCTGTTTTTATTTTTATATTTTTTTGCAGCAATATTTTTTAATAATAATATTACAGCACAAAGCAAATTTTACTATTATCGAGGTGAAAAAATTCCTTTGACAGTATCAACTGAAAAAATTCTTGTTAAGTTCTCAGATAGTTTAACTTTTAAACAGAAAAGTCAAATTATAGCATCAAATTTTTCTTTGAAACCCATCAAGAAATCAGAGAATGATACTACTTCTGATGTTTTAATTGTAGAACTTGAAAAAGGAAAATCTGTATTACAAATTGAAGAAATAACAATACAACTTAACAAAAATACTAAAGTAGTCATAGCAAATTCAATATTTCTATATAAAGACAATACTTTAGTGGGAATAACTGACGAATTTGTCGTAAAACTGAAATCACCATTTGATTATTCTGAACTAGAGAGAATAGCAAAAGAGACAAACACACAAATTGTCAGACAAAATCAATTCGATCCAAGTATTTATACTTTGAATGCTGATAAGAATACACAAGGTAATGCTTTGGAAATAGCAAATTATTTTTTTGAAACAAAAAAATTTGAATTTGCTGTACCCAATTTTTTGGGTTTTAATATTATTGACTCATATGATCCTTATTATTCAGATCAATGGTCACTTGAAAATACAGGACAATATGGTGGGATATCAGGTGCAGATATGGATGTTCATGATGCTTGGGCAATAACGATGGGCCGTGATGATATAAAAGTTGCCGTTGTTGATGAAGGGGTAGATTTAGTTCATCCAGACCTTATTGATAATATTTTACCTGGCTATGATGCGGATGAATATCCAATAGGACATGTTACTAACGGATCCCCTACCGGAAACGATGCACATGGAACTGCTTGTGCAGGAATAATTGCAGCTAAAGCCAATCATATTGGCATTGCTGGGGTCTGTCCTAATTGTAAAATTTTGCCAGTAAGATCGTTTTCTCTTTTCCATAGTGATGCAACATGTTTAGCAGATGGAATAAACTGGGCTGCAAACCCATTATATGGGGCTGCAGATGTAATTAGTTGCTCTTGGCATTTTATTCCTGACCCACAGATTGAAAATGCAATTAATTATGCACTAACAAGTGGCAGAAATGGATTAGGATGCGTTGTATTATTTAGTGCTGGCAATTATAATTCTTCCGTTGAATATCCTGCATATCTTCCCGGTGTAATTGCCGTTGGAGCGATGAGTATGTGCAATGAACGAAAACGAAGCAGTAGTGATCCGGAGGAAATTAATAATGATAATGTTACACCCGATCCACAAGGTGTTTCATGCGATGGTGAAAATCGGTGGGGAAGTAGTTATGGTTCAGAATTAGATGTTGTTGCGCCGGGTGTAAAAATCTCTACCACTGATATTTCTGGACCAATGGGATATGATAATGTTCCTAACATGGAGATGTACGATTACAAACACGATTATGTGAAAAATTTTGGTGGAACTTCCGCTGCATGTCCCAATGCTGCAGGAGTTTGTGCTTTGATATTATCTATAAATCCTTGCCTTTCTCAATCAGAAGTAAAACAAATTTTAGAATTGAGTTGCTCGAAAGTAGGAGCATATTGTTACAATGCAATTTCAGGGCACCCCAATGGTACTTGGAATAATGAAATGGGTTACGGGCGAGTAAATGCATACAATGCCGTGCGTTATGCTTTCAGTACACAAATAAATACTTATAACACATCGGGATTTACTAATTATATTGCACATAATGATTTTGCAAAAAGGACAATAATAGCAGGTGGCTGTTTGGGTCTTGCCTCTGGTGTTTATTTTGTCAATTTTTATGAACTTACAAAAGATATTTCCTTTCCGTACACACCAAGCCCATATATTTTTGGTACAGCTTCAGGATTATCTCTGGCAGAGATTAATTCGGGAAATCCTTATCTTGAAGTTAATACAATAACACCAACAAGTGCAACCCTGAAAACCTATATTTGGCAGGTTTATGATATTAATTTCAATTTTGCAGGATGGTTCCCAGTTATGCCTTGTCATGTTACTTGGGATTATGCAATTGTGAGCATACTTAATAAAGATTTATATTTTCAAAATCAAAATGTAACAGGTATTGAAGTTCATAATGCAATGAACAAAATTGAAGCGGGTAGTAATGTAACTAATGCCGTTCCGGTTGGAGATTATGTTATTGAACCTGGTGCAAATGTTACTTTTCACGCAGGTAATACAATTATAATGAAACCTGGTTTTCATGCTAAAGAAGGCTCTTATTTTCACGCATATGTTGATCCTTTTTTCACTTGTACGCAATATCCCAATTGGAAATTAGCTAATACAAATACAAACTATCCACCAGTCATTAAAGATTATGTTGTAACAAAACTTAAAGATACGACAACAACACAAAAGGGATCTTTTTTAATCAGAAATTTCCCTAACCCTTTCAACAATTCAACTACTATAGAATATCGCATTAAAGAGTCACAATCTGTAAAAATTACAATTTATGATAAATGTGGCCAAGAGTTAATTGTTTTGACAAATAAAACCAAACACGAAGCAGGAACCTATCAAATAAAATTTGATGGTATTAGTCTACATTCAGGTATTTATTTCTACACGTTGGAAACAGACAATTACAAAGAAACAAAACAAATGATAAAAGTCGAATAGGATGAAAACGAAAATTTATATTTCAATAACATTGTTATTTATTAGCAGTTTTTCTATCGCACAGAAATTTAAAACTTCTATAATGTTATCTCCCGGAATTTCCTACTTAAGTTCAAGCAATCCTAAAGTAGTTACAAGAAGTGTTATGATAAAAAATAGAGGATACAAGTTTTGTTTTTCAGGGACAATAAGAGAAGAATATTATTTCCCAAGAATATTTTCTTTAGGAATTGGATTAGAATATTTGAATGCTAGTGGAAACTTTAGCTCTCCTGCTCCAATGGTTAGTCCTATTCCCGAAATTAGCGCTAGTTATTTACATTATCTTTCTGTTCAATCATTAGACATTCCACTATTTTTAAGGTTAAGGACAAACAAAGATATGACAAAAGAAATATATCTTTTTTGTGGAGCAGGAATGAGTTATATTTTTCAAACCAACAGAGCCATTGATATGATTACATCTTATGATTATTCACCCAGCACAAAAGATATTTCTTTTGTAACAAAAGGTACGATAACAATGAAAACTCAAAACAATAATCAAACAGGAACTTTTGGCTTATTGGGTTTTGGGAAAATTTTCGCAATAAAAAAATTAACTTTTTTTTGCGAAGCAAAGTATAGATTTGATTTTAATAAATGGAATTATCCCACAGTTAACGACCCTGTGAATATTACTTTTGATATTAAAAGGCAGTGTTTTTTATTAAGTTTAGGAATTACATTTTAGAGATGAATATTCCAATGCTTTTGCAAGCACATTTGCAGCTTTTATTTCAAAGGCATAAAGTGTTTGGCTACAAAAGAGCTTGCAAAGCCAACCCAATGAAGAAAAGAAATTTTTTAAAATGCCCAACCGCACGACAGAAAGAAAATGAAAGACAAAAATATTGAAATACAGACAGACAGGGAAGCAAAGCACGAAACGCTAACACGGGGCTTATGTCAGTGCGGTAAATCGTTATATATGACAGCATTAACTCATATTTAGCATTATACTCGGTTGATAAGAATGTACATGAAACCCACACCGAACACAAGCCCCGAGACCGTTAAAGGTATTGGAAGAAAAAACTACAAAAATTGCATATTGTAATTTAAATAATTATTTAGGAGAATATTCAAATTATTCAGATGCCAGAAATGGTTCAATATATTCTGCAATTGACCACTTTGGAATGTGCTCTAATGAAGTTATACAAACAATAAATGCCTGGGATGCAGTAAATGTTAGTTCGGCTGGAGGTTATTATAATTATAATAATAAAATAGTGAATTGTACTGATATTTGGAATGCACATCAGAATAATATGCCTTATTTTTCTTTTACAATTAATGATGCTGAAATAAGTTGCAATATATACAATGACCCAACTAAAACAGAACAAACAATAATAACAGCCGGAAACAAAATTACATTAAAACCAGGATTCAGAACTAATGGTACTTATTTCCATGCTTATATTGAACCTTGTTTAAATAATAATAAAATGTTAACTGTTGATAATGATTATCCTTATCCTTATTCAGAAGAATATATTAATGAAGAACTAAAAAAAGATAGTATTGTTAATGATATTTCTCAAAAAGAAA
>CAZZDX010000160.1:0-7079 GCA_964653185.1 uncultured Bacteroidales bacterium | reverse complement strand
TTGTCCACTTGAAAGAATATACTCTAAAAAAGCATTAAAAATGTCCTTTATACCGTTTTTTATTATTTTGTTTCTTTCCTGTCTGAGAGAGCAGTACAGAAATTATATAAAAAATTGAAATGAGTAAAATAAAATTGACATTAGTTGGCGATATATTTCCTGCAAATCTCGGTTATAATTCAGGGTTTGGTATAGCCAGTCAATATCTAAAACATAAAGGTAATACTTGGGAGAAATCTATAAATAAAATATTGCATGGGGCAGATATTGTATTTGGTAATTTAGAATCTCCACTTATATATGAGCAGAATTATTGTAATAATAACAGTTTTGCAGGTCATTCAAGTTTTACGGAATTTTTAAAAAAACACAAAATTAATATTGTATCTATTGCAAATAATCATATACTTGAACAAGGAGTAGAAGGTTTTCTATCAACCTGTAGTATATTAGAAAAAAATGGAATTAAATATGTAGGTAAAAATTGTAATGATTTATCAAATGTCGAAATAATTACTATTAAAGGATATAAGATTGGCTTTTGTGCTTTCAATAATATTCATGATATTTCAAATCCAAAATCCTACGCTGAATTAAATGAAGATAATATTTATAAAACTATTGAAAACTTTAAATTATTAAATTTAGATTATAAAATTGTAAGTTTACACTGGGGAAATGAATATATTCATTATCCGTCATTAAATCAAATTAAATTAGCACATAAAATAATAGATGCAGGTGCAGATATTATTATTGGGCATCATCCACATGTTGTTCAACCTGTTGAAAAATATAGAAATGGTCTGATATTTTACAGTATGGGAAATTTTTTATTTGATATGCTATGGTCAAAAAAAGTTAGGCATGGTTTAGTTGCTAAATTAATACTTGATGGAAATCACGATATTAATTTTAAACTTGTCAGTATAAGATTATCAAATGAATATGCACCTCATTTATATCCAGAAGGTCTTAAAAAGATAAATAAAATTAATAAAAACTTTCAAAAATTATTGTCAAAATCTATTAATAATGAAGAAAAATATGATAAAAATTATATACAAAGAGTTAATTGGTATAGATTTATTGAAAGAATACTTATGAAAAAATCTATTGTTAAAAATTGGAATAAAATGAGTAAGCAAAGTAAAAAAGAATTTATCTACAAAATTAAAAATAAAATACTATGAAAAATAAATCTATGTTTTTTGTTGTAGGTAGATTGGGTAATACATTAGTATATCAGAAAGTAAAGCCATTTTCTAATTTAGGTATATACGATAGAATCTATGTGTTTAAAGAAAATGATGGTATAGAAATGGATAATGTTAAATACATTCAATTGCCAACATGGATTAAAAAGATTAAGGCAGAAATTTTTAGAAAATTTATTAGGCAATTGTATGAACCAATTCAATTATTAAAATATACAATAAAGTATAAACCTGAATATATTAATGGTATTTATACTTTACCAAAAGGTCTAAATGCTGTTATTGTTGGATTACTAACTGGAACTAAATCAATTGTTTCAGTAATTGGTAATACTATTGAGATTGATACATATTATAAGTGGAAATTTTTTTGGAGAAACTTGAATATTTGGATGTTAAATAAAACAAATATTGTTACAACAAAAGGTCTTACTGTTACTAATTACGCAGTAAGTTTTGGAATTGCTAAAGAAAAAATATTTGAATTTCCGGGTTTTGTAGATACTGATATATTTTACTCGGATAATGTTAAAGAAAGAGATATTGATATACTATTTGTTGGAACATTTAGGAAGTTAAAAGGTCCAGATAAAATAGTAAAAATGATAAAAAAATTGATATTAACATTCCCAAATATAAAATCTTGTTTTTTGGGTAAAGGATATTTATTCGATGAAGTGCAAGATATGATAATAAAATTAGAATTGCAAAAAAATATTATTTTAGAAGGTTATCGGTCTGATACACCTGTTTTTTTTCAAAGAGCGAAGATATTATTGATGCCGTCCAGAAGTGAAGGATTATCGATGGCTATGTTAGAAGCAATGGCTTGTGGATGTGTTCCAGTAGTTTCTAATGTTGGTAATATGACGGATGCTGCACATAATGGGATTAATTCTTTTGTTGTTGATGATTATACTGATATTGATACATTTGTTAAATATATCAAACTTTTATTGGAAGCTCCTAATAAACATGAAAAAATGGCTCAGAATGCCATCCAAACAGTAAAAACAAAGTACTCACTTCAACCTCAAACAAAGATAGCAAAACAAATAATTGATTATGGAGATAAATTATAACCAATGACCTTAAGAAATACAATTACCGAAAAAATAATTCTTCCTTTAAGCAACATTGTTCTCGGGCAATCTGTTTATAAGAATCTAAAAAAAATTACAGAAAAGCCAATGAAGGTCTGAATCTGATTTGAAAGAATATCAAAATAAAAAATTAATTTATAAATAATAGGAATTTTTAACAAGTGAGTAAATTATATTCAAATATTCTAAAACAAATAATAATGCCAATTGCTGATAAAGCAATGAAAACAAATATAATGCATTATTATAAAGAAATAATAAAAATGCAAAACTGGTCAGCTAATGAAATTGAAGAGTGGCGAAATAAAAAATTGCAAGAATTAATACACTATGCTTATAATAACACAAAATACTATAAAGAACTTTTTGATGAAAACAGAATAAGTTATAGCGATATTAAAACTAAAGAAGATTTAAAAAATATCCCTACTCTAACCAAAAAAGATGTAGTAAATAACTATAGTAAATTGATTGCGAAAAACAATTCTAAAATTCCACATATAAGTTCAGCAACAGGAGGTTCTACCGGCGATCCTATGAAATTTTTATTGGATAAAAATTCATGGAGTTTTTCTAATGCAAACAACATTATTAATTGGAAAAAAACGGATTATAATTATGGGGATAAATATATAGCACTTGGTAGTACATCTCTTTTTGTAAATAAGCCCAAATCTCTAAAACACTTGATTTACTACAAATTAAAAAATAAAATTGGATTAAATGGCATTAATATGTCTGACAATGTTTGTAAAAATTATGTTGATTTAATAAAAAAAGAAAAAATTAAATATATTTATGGTTATGCTTCTGCTATATATTTATTAGCCAGATATGTTTTTGAAAATAACATTATTCTTAATATTTCTGCTTGTTTCTCTACATCAGAAATTTTAACAGATTTATATAGAGATACTATTAAAAAAACTTTTAATTGCCAGATTATTAATTGTTATGGAGCACATGATGGTGGAATTACAGCATTTGAAATAGAAAAAGGTTTTTTTGAAGTCGGTTATAACACTATAATAACAATTAAAGAAAAAGATGAAAATAATACAGGTTCTGCATTGCTAACAGATTTACTTAACTATGCTATGCCATTAATTAATTATCAACTTGGAGATGAATTGCAGATAGATCAAGAGAAAAACAAAAATTATCCATATAATGGACAAATTATTAATCATGTTTATGGCAGAACTTCAGATGTTATAAGATTAGAAAATGGCAATATTTTAACAGGTCCCGGGTTTACAATATTATTTAAAGATTTGCCTGTTGAAAGCTATTCTATTGAAAAAATCGATAAAAATTCTTTGCTTTGTAATATTAAAAAACAATCTGATTATAATGAAAAACACGAAAAATTAATCATCTCAACATTAAAAAAACAATCAGGTATTAACTCAATAATTCAAATTAAATATGTTAATGAATTTAAATTAACCAAAAGCGGAAAAAGGAGATACTTTATTACAGAATAAATTAATGTTAAATTATGAACGATTTCATCCTCTCCACCTACAAACAATTACTACAAGAATTACAAAAAAACAATTACAAATTCTTTACACTTGAACAATACTTTACCTCTTCTCCCGCTCACAACTTCATAATCCTGCGTCACGATGTTGACAGAAAGTCCGAAAATGCTTTAATAATAAATATTTGATGAATTATTAAAAATATATGAAAATACTAATAGACATAAACCACCCAGCTCATGTTCATTATTTTAAAAACTTTATTAAAATAATGGAAAATAAAGGACATAAATTTCTAATTATCTCTCGCAATAAAGAAATAGAACATTATTTATTAAAATCATATAATATACCCTTTATTGATAGAGGTCAAGGAAAAAATCATTTAGCTGGAAAAGCATTATATTATTTTAAAGCTGTTTATATAATATTTAAAAAAACAATAAAATTTAATCCTGATATAATGCTTAGTTTTGGTTCTCCTTATGCTGCAATTGTATCAAGATTAATTGGGAAACATCATATATATTTCTCTGATACTGAACATGCTAAATTTTCTCATTTTGTAACAACTCCATTTTCAAAATGCATTTTAACTCCATCTTGTTATACTAAAAATATTGGCAATAAACAAATCCGTTTCAACGGTTATATGGAGCTTTGTTATCTTCACCCAAATTATTTTAAGCACGATTCTTCGGTTTTAGAATTGCTTGGAGTTAAAAAAGATGAAAAATATGTCATTATGCGATTTGTTTCCTGGAATGCAAGTCATGATGTAGGACATTCCGGTTTAAGCATAGAAATGAAACATAAAGCAGTAAAAGAACTTTCAAAATATGCCAAGGTATTTATATCATCTGAAGGAGAATTGCCTGATGATTTGAAACAATACCAAATCAAAATACCACCGGAAAAAATGCACGATGCTTTAGCTTTTGCAACTCTATTTGTAGGTGAAGGCGCTACGATGGTATCTGAATGTGCTTGTTTGGGGGCACCCGCTATTTATGTAAATACTTTATCAGCAGGCACATTAGAAGAGCAAGAGAAATATGGTTTAATCTTTAGTTTTAGGAATTCAAATGGTGTTTTAGAAAAATCAATAGAATTACTAAATATTCCCTACCTCAAACAAGAATTTCAAAACCGCCGCAAAAAAATGCTATTAGAAAAAATAAATGTAACCGCCTTTATGGTTTGGTTTGTTGAAAATTATCCTGAAAGCGTAAAAATTATGAAGGAAAATCCGGACTACCAATTAAAATTTAAATAATGATAATAAAAAAAACAAGAATACCAGTTAAACAAATCATACTTTATGGTTTTTTACCTTCATTTGCCAAAAAATTAATATATAGAATAAAAGGTTATAAAATAGGTAAAAATGTTTCATTCGGTCTCGGTTCAGTTATTATTGGAAAAGATGTTACAATAAATGATAATACATCAATAGGTTTTTTAACTGTAATAAGATGTAAAAAAATTAATATAGGAAGATTTGTTACAATTGGCTCTTTTACTTATATCAATACTGAACAATTTGAAATTGGAGAAGATTCTAAAATAAGAGAAAATGTTTATGTATCTGGCTTAGTTACTCCGGAATCTAAATTGATATTAGGTAAAAGATGTAGCATATTAGAGTATTCTTTTTTAAATCCGACAAAACCAATTATTTTTGGCAATGATAGTGGTATTGGTGGATGCTGCCAGGTTTTTACTCACGGTTCATATCTGTCTAAATTGGAAGGCTATCCTGTAACATTTGCTCCTGTTACTATTGGTAACAATGTCTGGGTTCCATGGAATGTTTTCATTTTGCCAGGTGTTACAATTGGTGATAATGTAGTTATTGGAGCTAATTCACTAATAGCAAGGGATATTCCTTCAAATTGTATTGCTGCGGGTAATCCTGCAAAAGTAAGAGTTAAAAATTTTCCTTTGCCTGTTTCAGAAGAAGAAAAGAAAAAAATATTAAAAGATATATTAGAGGAATTTATTTTTTATTTAAGTTATGAAAGTAAAAAAATAGAAAAGCAAGAAAATGAAAATAATCTATTAAATTATATCATTGAAGAAAAGCACCAGTTAATCTATTATGAAAATTTTTCACAAATTCCAGTATTATATAAAAAAAATGTTTTAGTAATTAATAATAAAACAAATATTAAAGACATTTATAGTGATAATAAAAGGATTAAAATGATAATTTCAATTCCAAAAAAGCAGAGAATTGGCTCTTCTGATATTGGTGAAGAATTTTATAGATTTTTATCAAGATATGGAATCAGGTGTGATAGATTAGATTAATATAATAATAGAACAAAAAACTCAGAACAAAAGGTAATTGAAAAAAATATATATTTTTGTAACGAAATTAATTTGATTATGGTCAATTTTTTGACATAATCCCCTAATATAATTATTACTAAAGAGTAACAATATGAATTGTAAAATTAGAAAAATAGAATATTATTTACCAAAAAAAGTTCTCACGAATAAAGAATTACAAAATCAATTTCCGGAATGGAATGCTGAAAAAATTGAAAAAAAAACAGGGATTAGAGAAAGACACATTGTAAGAGAAAATGAAACAGCTCTTGATTTAGGTTTTAAAGCAGCAGAAAAAGTTCTTAAAAATTATAATAAAGAAAAAATTGATTTTTTACTGTTTTGTACACAAAGTACTGAATATTATTTGCCAAGTGGAGCATGTATTTTGCAAGATAAACTTGGTTTAAATACTGGTATTGGTGCATTTGATTATAATTTGGGCTGTTCTGGATTTATTTATGGACTTGCAATGGCAAAGTCATTTATAAAATCTGGAATAGCAAAAAATGTGCTTCTTATTACATCGGAAACATATACAAAACATATTTATCCAAAAGATAAAAGTAATAGAACAATTTTCGGTGATGGTGCTGCTGCAACAATTATTGAAAAATCAGAAAAAAAAGGTATTTTTGAATTCTCTCTTGGAACCGATGGTAGTGGATACGAAAATTTAATTGTTCCAAATGGCGGTTTAAGAAATAAATACGATATAACGGCTAAAGAAATTGACGATGGATCTGGTAGCATCAGAACAAATAACAACCTTTATATGAACGGACCTGAAATATTTAATTTTACTATCGATGCTGTTCCTAAAGTGGTTTCAAATGTATTGCAAAAGAATAAAACAAATTTAGAACAAATTGATTATGTTATCTTTCATCAGGCAAATAAATATATGATTGAATATTTAAGAAAAAAAATAAAAATCC
>CAZZDX010000159.1:0-7150 GCA_964653185.1 uncultured Bacteroidales bacterium | reverse complement strand
AACAATATAAAAATACAAAAACTTATACATTATACATCATATTTGGAAACATTGTCCAAGTTTTGAAGTTCAACTTGTTTGTATAAACACGTTACAGCCAATGGTAAAAAACGAAAGTGCTATTATAACAGAAATAAAAACAGAGAAATGACAATATTTAAAAATCTTTTTTCTATAAATTATTTAACGCATACCAACAAGAATAAAAATAAAAGACGGAAAATTTTGTATTTTTGATAAAAATATATTAGTAATGAAATCAATGACAGTAATTATTTTATTGACAGTAAGTTTACTTTTTAGTATTAGTTGCAAAAAAGACACTTCGACTATCTGTGAAAATATTTTAGAGCAAGGGATTGCGGACTCATCTTCATTAGTAGGAGAATGGGAATTAAAGTCTTTTGCGTATACTATTTATGGAAGAACCATAAAAGAAAAAGAAGAAAATGATGGCGCTCTTTTAGTAACAGATTCAAATCAAATTGTTCTGCGAGTTGTAGGTGGAAATACTCTTTCTTACAATTATGAACTGCAAAATGACAATCATATAACCAACACTGGTGGAGGTGGTACATTAATAAATTCACCTGCTGACATAGCTGAATTGGAAAATGACCTTCGGGAAGCATTAGAAAACACCTTCTGTTTTGTAATAAAAGACAATGAATTACTAATTCATTATAATGAAACGGATGAACCATATATAACCATATAAAATATAGATTATGAATGCACATTTGATTCTGAATATTTTAATTTTATTCATGACTTTCAATAGTTGTGATAAAAATGATGACAATCCCTCGGATACAGGGAAAGTTATTTTTTATACAAATGCACAAGCTTTGTTAAACTGTGGCCCATTTGACGTTGAGATTATAATAGACAATGAATCTTCTGGCATTATAAGTGAAGCTTACGTAGAAGATTTTCAACCTAATTGTACAAATACTAGTTCAACTTTACTAATTGAAAAAGTGATTGGTAGTTATAACTATACTGCAAATATTGATTGTGGACAATACGGAAGTTGGAGTGGTGAATTTAAGATTACGAAAGATTCCTGCACGAAAATATTTTTAGACATAAAAAATTGTAACCCTAAAAACGACTAAATCATGAAAAAAACATTTCTTCTTATTAATAGCCTTATAGTAATGACTATAAATTCAATTGGACAAATTTCAAGTATAGAGGCAGTTGAAATTGCAAGTCAGCACGTAGATAATCAGATGATTGGAGAATATCTATTATATCAAAATACAAATATCACATCTCCAAATTCTGAAATTTCAACCTTTGATAAAAGCATCTATTCTGTTTCGTCAGATTCATGGATGTTTTTCCTTGATAAGAATCCTTTATCAGGTTGGTCTCATCCTTGTTCTTTCATTTTTGTAGATGTGATAACGGGAATAATAACAGAAATAGAATGGAAATTACCACCAAATCATTTAGATAGTTGGGAATTACTAACCGAGATAAAAGAACAATCAACGATAAAGCCTTTTAAAATTAAACCAAGAGATTTAAAGTATTTAAAATCAGGAATAACCCCAGATCATTGTTTTGCAATTATTATCAGCGGAGGATATGATAAAGCTAATAATTGGCAACGTTATTGGAATGATTGTTCGGCAATTTATAATGCTCTTACTAATGTTTATAACTATGATGAGAGCCATATTTACACCATTATGGCAGATGGAACAAACCCCGCAGATGACAGAAGAATTAGTGGTGGTTATGACTCATCTCCTTTAGACCTAGATGGTGATGGAGATAATGATATTCAATATTCAGCAACAAAGGCAAATATTACATCTGTATTTAATACATTATCAGGTATATTAAACAACGACGACTATTTGTTTATATTTGTTACTGACCACGGTGGTCAGGTAAGCGGTTATGATGCAGAAATATATCTTTGGGGTGAAACAATACAGGATGACGAATTGGCAACTGAAATAAATAAAGTAAATGCTGGTGAGATTAGTATAGTAATGGAACAATGCTATAGTGGTGGGTTTATTGATGATTTAGAAGGTGCAAATAGGGTTATCGCAACAGCATGTGATTATGATGAAACCTCATGTGGAATGGGCTATTATACATACGACGAGTTTATTTTCGACTGGATTGCTGCAGTTGCAGGAGAAGACCCTAATGGTAATTATGTTAATGCAGATTATAGCGGCGATGGATTTGTTAGTATGCAAGAGGCTTTTGATTATGCAGTTTATAATGACGCTTGTGCTGAAACACCCCAATATTATTCAAACGAAAACACATTAGGGGAATATCTAACTTTGCTAGGCACAGAGATAGACCACTGTGGAAATAACTATCAAGATTTTGATGAAATAGGTATAGATTGTGGAGGAGCTGATTGCCAACCATGCTCAGGATATCCAGATCCAGGTTCAGGTGATGGGCCTCCAAATCCTTGTAGAGGTTTATACACAAGATTAGATATTGCAGGTTTTTACATCAATGGACAAAAAGGGGGAGTGATTGAAGTATGTAAGGATGAAGAAATTATTTTGAGTGGACCAAATCATCAATCGGGTTGTATTGCATATTTTTTTCCAAATTTTGACAAAAAATTGTTTATAGCAGTTACATTATGTGATGAATACTTAAATCCAATAGACGATGAATTTATGAATTGGCAAGAATTTTCATCACCATATTTATTAACATACAGTAATCAATACCATGATTTTCTTTATGTTAAGCCTTTTAATCTTTTAGATTTTTTACCATCTCCATATATTACTTTCTATAGTGGACAAACATATAGAGTTAAAATTGCAAATTCTGATTATAGTGGTTGGAGTGAATATACGAATTATATTCATTTATATACTGATAATAGAAATGTAAATAATCAAATTATTACAAATAATATTTATGGAAGAGATATAACCATACAAAATTCAACAGTTCAGCAGCCAATTGAAGTAGTAGCAAATAATTCAATTCATATTTTACATGGTACAACCTTAAAAGCAGGGCGTTACTATATTGATAATAATATTGAATGTAGTTATTTTAAGAATATGTTACAAATAAATAAAAGTATGATTTATAATGAAGAAGTTATAGATTCAAATCTCCATCCAAATGAACTTGTCTTGTCCGACGATAAAAATGCACAAATAGATAATAATCTTTCTCTATATCCAAATCCTACAAACGGAAAGATTAGAATCAATCTTGAAGGGATAAGTCAAAATGCTGAAATTTATATAAACAATAGCATTGGTAAAAATCTAATACATAAAAAACCTAATAGTTCCATAATCGATATAGATTTATCAAATTTTGATTCAGGTCTTTATATAATTAAAATCAAAACAAGTAGTGAAATAATTACGCGTAAAGTTATTAAAAACTGACCTTAATGCAGAGAATATTTTTAATCATACTAATTTTAATACAATATTATGGTTTCTCACAAACAACTTTCAACTATGGTGTTGGAATTGGTATATCTTCCTCGCATCTGTTAAAAAATAATGAATATTTTTCTGGTTTAGAAAAATCAAATATAGAAAGTACTCCTCTGATAAGCCCAATATTTGGTTCTTATTTTCATCTAATAAGTAAAAAGCATTACCAATTTACAATAGGTCTGTGTTTTAATCAAATAGGTACGAAATATCATAATTATATCGAAGGAACTGTTCTGAATGATGATACTGTTTATTATACTTTTAAACAAGAGTAATGACAAAATCAGTCAAAATAACATTACTCAAAATATTATTCCGATTGACTTCTGCCACTTACATAAAGGAGTATATATCATACAAATTATACAAGACCAAAATGCATACACTCAAAAAATTATCTTGCATTAATAACAGAATAATCTATTATTCATTTGCATTTGTGGTCTTAATAGGTGTTCTTCTTACTACATCAATATTTGCTCAACAGTATTCGCTTGATGAATATTTGAACCTTCCTGATGAAAATGTAGATATTGCCACTGGTGCGTTACTTATTGAAAAAGACATTTTTCCTGACCTTGATATTGATATGTATCTGCAAAAAATTTCTTTAATGACTAAAGATTTGGATTCATTGCTTAAAAATATACAGCTCGGATATGATACACTTACAGTAGTCAATAAATACTTTTTTAATAACCACCAATATAAATTTCAGGAAGAGAGTAATTTTTTAACAGATATTTTAAACAATAGACAAGGTAACTGTGCCAGTTTTACAACCTTATATATTAGTATAACCAATAGATTAAATCTTCCATTTTATGCCGTACTTGCACCGTCACATTGTTTTGTGCGATACTACACAAAAAACAAAACTGTAAATGTTGAGACAACACATAATGGGGATATTCATTCTGACGAGTGGTACGCTAATTATTTACATTTTGGCTTAGATTCAATAAATAAAGAAGTTTATTTCCGGCCTATTTCAAAAAAAGAAATGTTGGCGGCAATACTGAACGCACGTGCAAATATTTATCTTGACAGCAATCAGTATAAAAAAGTTATTGAAGATTGCAATAAAGTTTTAGAAATTTTGCCAAACATGGCAGAGGCTCTTATTACCAGGGGAACAGCTTATGATAAATTAGGTAAAATACAAAAAGCAATGGCGGATTATACAAATTCATTGAAAGCCTGTCAAAATAATGCTGCTGTTTTTTCTAATCGTGGTTTACTATATGAACAAGCTGGTCAATTTGAAAAAGCAATTTCTGATTATAACAAAGCATTAAAAGTTAATCCTGATTTTGCCGAAGTTTATTACAATCTTGGAATTGCATTTGAACGAAAAGGGGAGCATCAACAAGCTGTTAACGATTTTACTAAAGCTATTCAGTTAAAACCGGATTATGCGGATGCATATTTTAATAGAGGTTGCGTTTTTAATATTGTTGGTATGCGAAAAGAAGCTATTGCAGATTATAATAAAACTATTGAGTTAGGACATAAAACGCAGGAAACCTACATTTATAGAGGGGATTGCAAGGATGCTGTAGGAGATAAAACAGGTGCGTGTAAAGACTGGAAAATTGGATTTGAAATGGGATACAAATCTAAAAATAGAAAAAAGATTTTAAAATATTGTAATGAATAGCAGGAATTTAATTAATGAAAAACCACTGGCTGTAACAGGCGGTCATAAACAATTGCGGGTGAGGCGGTTAGCCTAATGTTTAAGGTTCTTTTAAACTTCATCATAACCTGAAAGATTAGTACTTCGATATCCCGCAACTGTTCATACCGCCGGAACGTTAGCTACCATTTGAAAAAAAGATTTGCACATCTCGGAAAAAACATTATAATATACAATGAAATTTATTAATTAAAATAGGAGAAAATTATTTTTATGATTCAAACAAAAGTATTTAATACAACGAACAAACCGAATTTAAAGGAAAAGGAAAGCGTAATTAATTTTTTATTTGATAACCTCCAAGAATATGGAGACCCAAAATCAGATATTGAAAAAGCAGTTGATTACGCATTGAAAGAAACAACTTCTTTTGGTGGATTTATATTAGTGTCATATTTAGAAAATGAAATATCGGGCATAGTAGTAGTCAATCAAACAGGAATGAAAGATTATATCCCGGAAAATATATTAGTTTATATTGCAACTCACAAAAATTATAGAGGAAAAGGAATAGGGAAAATGTTAATGCAAAAAACCATTGATTTGGCGGAAGGAAGTATTGCATTGCACGTAGAACCAGAAAATCCAGCAAGATTTTTATATGAAAAAGTTGGATTTAGCAGTAAATATATAGAAATGCGATTTAAAAAAGGAAAATAATGGCTTTTGTAACATTAGATATAAAAAAATTGAAATCAAACTTTGACTACCTTAATGCATTTTTTAAAAAAAATAGTATTGAATGGTCGGTTGTTTCTAAAATACTGAGTGGAAATAAAATATTTTTAACAGAATTGTTGAAGTTTCACATAAATCAAATATGTGACTCACGTGTGTCTAATTTGAAGATGATAAAATCTATTAACCCTAAAATTGAGACTATATATATTAGACCACCTGCAAAACGTTCCATTTCGAGTATTGTTAAATATGCCGATGTGAGCATGAATACTGAATTCGAAACGATCAAGATGTTATCAGACGAAGCAAAAAAACAGAACAAAACACACAAAATCATCATTATGATTGAATTGGGTGAGCTTCGAGAAGGTGTAATGGGCGAAAATTTTATGGCTTTTTATAAAAGTGTTTTCAAATTAAAAAACATTCAAGTAGTTGGAATTGGAACTAATCTAACTTGCTTATATGGCGTTTTACCAAATCACGATAAATTAATTCAATTAAGTTTATATGAACAATTAATTGAAGCTAAATTTAACAGACAAATTGAATATGTTTCAGGAGGTTCATCTGTTACAATTCCATTAATTTTTAAAAATCTACTGCCTAAAGGAATAAATCATTTTAGAGTAGGCGAAACTTTATTTCTAGGAACTGATGTTTACAATAATAGAACATTTAAAAAAATGAATTCGGATGTATTTAGATTATATTCTGAGATAATTGAATTAACCGAAAAACCGATTGTTCCTAACGGAGAACTCGGTACCAATGTTGAAGGAGAGGACTTCGAGTTTGACCAAATAAATATTGGCGAAACTTCAAATAGGGCAATTATAGACATAGGATTGCTTGATGTAGATGTTAACCATCTTAAATTAATTAACAAAACTTTAGAAATAGCAGGAGCGAGTTCAGATATGATTGTAATTGACCTTAAAGAAAATAAAAAGAAATATAAAGTTGGTGATTTGGTTGAATTTAAATTAGATTATATGGGAACACTTAGGATAATGAACTCGAAATATATTGAAAAAAGAGTAAAAAACGGTACCTAACATGCGGTCATAAAGCATTGGGCTTTATGTGCTTAATTGAAATTTATCGCTCGCATTAAAGTGGGTAGTTAATTGAAAGTTAAGAAGCTCCGTAATCCCCAACGCTTCATATTGCCATCCGTTAAATTCAAAATTAAAGGCATTACTTAGAGCTGATTATGGATATTTATTTCCTGAACTAAAATTTGTAAAGTATATTAATGACAAACAATATTATATTGTCGGCTTCCAGTATGAACCGGAAAAAA
>CAZZDX010000158.1:0-7151 GCA_964653185.1 uncultured Bacteroidales bacterium | reverse complement strand
TAATAAGAAAATAAGTTCTGAAAGAGGTATTTTTAGAACTAATTAAAATTCCTATTGAAAATTTAGCTCCGGCTTTGGAAGTTCCCTGATTTTTGATTGTAAATGATTTAGGAGGATTATTTTCAAAGAAATTTTTAATTATCTGTTTTGCCTGAGCTTTGCTGTATGTGCCTTCGTTTCCAGGCAAGGATAAATCAATAGTAGAGCCAAAATAGGTTGATAATTTTTCAGAATTTCCTGAACGAATTGCTGCGGAAACATTATCAGTAATATCATCCGGAGGGTTTATACATAAAGAAGATGTATGCAGACCTAATGATATTATAATACATACTATAATTGAAGATATTTTCATTTTTATATATTTTTAATATTAAATAAGCAAAAATCAAACCAAAAAAACTTTTTAAAGTATAAATTTAAAATAAGATATGCAAATTTACAAAAATATAAATAATTCAGTTAAGGGTTTGTGAAAGTTACAGGTTATTTCCACTTGTTTTCAACATATTAAACGAATTTATTAATTTTCCTCCCTAATTGTTCATATTTGCTAATCAGTTCATTTAACGGATTTGAGAATATAAATCCACTTAAAGCCGATGACTTATCAGGATGTATCCTTTTTTTGTTTATAAAATATATATTGGGTAATTATTATTAAGATTAAAGAAAATATTGTGCTAAGTATAATTTTGTTAAAAGTTGTTAAGAATTCTGAAAAACGGAATGTCTCTATATTAAAAAGTATAAAATGGTGTATAAATGTCAGAATAGCAGAGTAATAAAAAAACCATTTAAATCCTAAGTCCTTTATTGTTGGGCTGACGCCTGGCTTATATTCTTGTTTAGATGAAATAGTTTTCAGAACAAAAGGTCTGCAAAAAGCCATAAAAGTGCAGGCAGAAGCATGCATACCTATTGTATTAGAAAAGATATCAACTCCTAATCCAATAAAAAAAGCAGATATAAGCAACAACCATTTAGGTGTTTCAAAGGGTAATAATAATATAAATAAGACATATAAATAAGGGTTAAGATAACCGTATAGATGTATATTATCAAGTATTAAGACCTGAAAAAATATTAGGATAAAGAACCGTAATATATTTTTTAAGACAAGATTAGTCATTTTGTGAAATTGTTTCTAATTTTTTTTGTTCTTCTTTTAGCAAATTATTTATTACATACACATAGGATATTTTGTTATAGTCCTCTGAGAATTTCAAATAGATAGTATAAAAGTTACTTCCCTGTTCTTTTTTATAATCAATTATTGTTCCTATTAATATTCCTTCGGGGAATATGCTTGAATAGCCACTTGTAATGACCGTATCGCCTGTTGAAAGTTTTACGTGTGTTGGGATGTCTTTTAATGTTCCGATTTTATAGTTTATTCCGTTCCATAAAATAGTGCCTGTATATCCATTTTTTTTGATTTTTGCACTTATTTTTGCTTGTTTGTGTAGGACAGATATTACAGAGCTAAAATGTTTTGAAACATCTTTAACAATCCCTGCAATTCCATTAGGAGATATCACAGCCATACCATTTTTTATTCCATTATCTCTGCCTTTGTTCAATGTAATATAGTTGTTTCTTTTATTAACAGAATTGCTAATTATTTTTGCACTTATATATTGATATTTTTGTCTGTATAGAGTGTCTGTTATAAAAAAAATTTTGTTATTTAATTGTATAAAATTTTTTATTGACTTAGAATGTAGTTTGGCGTTTTCTTCGGATAATGTATTATTAATATTTTTTAATGAGAAATAGTCACCTGAAATAATATTAGGATAAAAAACCGTAATATATTTTTTAAGACAAGATTAGTCATTTTGTGAAATTGTTTCTAATTTTTTTTGTTCTTCTTTTAGCAAATTATTTATTACATACACATAGGATATTTTGTTATAGTCCTCTGAGAATTTCAAATAGATAGTATAAAAGTTACTTCCCTGTTCTTTTTTATAATCAATTATTGTTCCTATTAATATTCCTTCGGGGAATATGCTTGAATAGCCACTTGTAATGACCGTATCGCCTGTTGAAAGTTTTACGTGTGTTGGGATGTCTTTTAATGTTCCGATTTTATAGTTTATTCCGTTCCATAAAATAGTGCCTGTATATCCATTTTTTTTGATTTTTGCACTTATTTTTGCTTGTTTGTGTAGGACAGATATTACAGAGCTAAAATGTTTTGAAACATCTTTAACAATCCCTGCAATTCCATTAGGAGATATCACAGCCATACCATTTTTTATTCCATTATCTCTGCCTTTGTTCAATGTAATATAGTTGTTTCTTTTATTAACAGAATTGCTAATTATTTTTGCACTTATATATTGATATTTTTGTCTGTATAGAGTGTCTGTTATATAAAAAATTTTGTTATTTAAATTTATAAAATTTTTTATGGACTTAGAATGTAGTTTGGCATTTTCTTCAGATAATGTATTATTATTTTTTTTTAATGAGAAATATTCATATATGTTTCTGTTTATATTTAATATGTTAGCCATAAATGTGTTTGTAGAATTTATAAAACTTGTTTTTTGATAATAATTATTTTGAATAGTCAGAGTTATAGCGATTGCTTCAAGCAGGATGAACAGTAAGAAGAAATTATGTCTCCACAGGAATGTGAATAAGTTTCTCATAAGAACATAAGAATAAAAATATTGTAATTGTGCACAAAGTTTTATTACCAAATGGCTTTATGGTTGAATGGTTGTCTGACCGATGGTTAATTTAGTCATAAAACCATTCTTCAACATAAACAAAAAAATAAAAATGTGTTCATATAAAGAATTAAAAAATTATAATTTCATAAACAAACACTATTTAATGACTGTTTAAAGTATAACAAGGCATTTTATAATATTTTTCAGAATTATTTTATTAAGAAAGTAAATTTGTCATAATTTTTTAGTGCGATACCGGTTCCTCTTGCTACTGCTCTAAGAGGGTCTTCAGCGATATGTATAGGCAATTTTGTTTTCAGCGCAATTCGTTTATCTAATCCTCTTAGCATAGAGCCGCCTCCTGTAAGATAAATGCCTGTTTTGTAAATATCAGCAGATAGTTCTGGTGGTGTCATTTCCAATGCTTGTAAGATAGCCGTTTCAATTTTTATAATAGTTTTATCTAAGCAATGGGCTATTTCTGTATAATTAACAGCTATTTCTTTAGGTATTCCGCTCATCATATCTCTGCCATGGACAAGGAAGTCGTCAGGAGGATTTTCAATATCTTCTATAGCTGCGCCTACTTCTATTTTAATTTTTTCAGCAGTTCGTTCTCCAACAAACATATTATGTTGTTTTCTCATATATTCCTCTATATCTTTATCAAGTTCATTGCCTGCTATTCGTATTGATTTATTACATACTATTCCGCCAAGAGCAATGACAGCAATTTCAGTAGTTCCTCCTCCTATGTCAACAACCATATTGCCAACTGGTTCTAATACATCTATACCTATACCTATTGCGGCTGCCATAGGTTCGTGGATAAGTTTTACGTCTCTGGCACCAGCTTGTTCTGCTGAATCTCTTACAGCACGTTCTTCTACTTCAGTTATTCCTGATGGGATACAGATAACCATTTTTAAAGCAGGTGGAAACAGAGTTTTTTTAGGATTAATCATTTTTATCATCTCTCTAATCATATATTCGGCTGACTGGAAGTTGGCAATAACGCCATCTCGCAAAGGACGTACGGTCTTTATATTCTCATGAGTTTTTCCGTGCATCATCATTGCCTTTTTCCCTACGGCAATAACATCTCCACTTTTTCTATCAATAGCAATCATAGAAGGTTCATCAACAACAACTTTATCATTGTATATTATAATTATATTAGCAGTTCCCAAATCAATTGCAATCTCTTTTGTTAAGAAAGAAAAAAGTCCCATTTATTATTTTATTTAGATTAATGTTTAAAATGTCTTATTCCAGTAAATACCATTGCAATATTATTATTATCACAATAGTCAATAGATGCTTTATCTCTTATTGATCCGCCTGGCTGGATAACCGCCCTAATCCCTTGTTTGTGAGCAATTTCAACACAGTCGGGGAAAGGGAAAAAAGCATCAGAAGCCATAACAGCACCTTTTAAGTTAAAGTCAAAATTTTTTGCTTTTATTACAGCTTGTTTTAAAGCATCAACTCTTGATGTTTGCCCAATGCCACTTGCTATTAATTGTTTATTTTTTGCTAATACAATAGCATTTGATTTACTATGTTTTACTATAATATTTGCAAAAGCCAAGTCAGTTTTTTCTGTTTCTGTTGGAGTAAGTTTTGTAACTGTTTGCATATCAGCAATTGTCTCTGTTTTTAAATCTTTTGTTTGTTCAATTACTCCGTTTAAAATTGATTTGAATTGTTTTTTATGTATTTGAAATATATTTTTTTGCAAAATTATTCTATTTTTTTTAGATTTAAGTAGTTTAAGTGCATTTTTTTGATAATAAGGTGCAATAATTATTTCAAAGAACAATTTATTTATATCTCTTGCTGTTTCCTCATCCAATGTTTTGTTTGTAATAATAACGCCACCAAAAGCAGAGACAGGGTCTCCAGCCAAAGCGTCTTTCCACGCATCAATAAGTTTTGGTCTTACCGCAACGCCACAAGGATTTGTATGTTTTATGACAGCAAATGCAGGTTCAGAGAATTCGCCTATTAAGCAAAAAGCAGCATCAATATCTACTAAATTGTTGTAAGAAATAACTTTCCCGTTCAATTGTTCAAAAAGTTTATTCATATCTCCATAATAAACGCCTTTTTGGTGAGGATTTTCACCATATCTTAAAATTGTATGTTTGGTAATATTTTGCTTAAAAGTATATTCTTCGCTATTATCATTAAAATAGTTAAAAATAGAAGTATCATAATTAGAAGATATATCAAAAGTTTTTTTAGCAAAGTATTTTCTGTCATTAATAGATGAATATCCTTTTTTTTCGTTTAACAAATTGATTAGTTCCTTATATAGATTAGAACATGGAATGACAAGGACATCATTAAAATTTTTGGCAGCAGCTCTTATTAAAGAAATTCCTCCAATATCAATATTTTCTATTATTTTTTTTTCATCATTAGTAGAATTTATAGTTTCTTCAAAAGGATACAGGTCAACAATGACAAGGTCTATTTGAGGTATTTCATATTTTTTTATTTGTTCTGTATCTTTTTTATTATCTCTTCGGCTAAGTATTCCTCCAAAAATTTTAGGGTGTAAAGTTTTAACCCTTCCGCCTAAAATAGATGGATATGAAGTAATAGTTTCAACAGATGTTACTTTAATATCAAGTTTTTTAATAAAATCATAAGTTCCTCCTGTTGAATAAATAGTAATACCCAAGTTATTTAGTTTATGTACTATTGGTTCAATATTATCTTTATTATAAACAGAGATGAGTGCTGTTTTGATTTTTTTTAATTTTTCCATTATGGTTTTTGGCTACTTTTTTATAATGCTAAAATAATATAAATTTGACATTTTATATTTATTCATAAAATATTTATTTAATTTGTAAAGTTAAATAAAAAAGGTTTTTACAATCAGTTATAATTTAGAATTTATTTTTTTTAATATTAAGATAATTTGAATAAGATAAAAAATCTTGCGGGTCAGACAGCTATATATGGTGTTTCAAGTATAGTTGGACGTATTCTTAATTATTTATTAGTTCCTCTTTATACAAGAGCTTTTATTACTGCTGAGTTTGGTATTATAACAGAGATGTATGCTTATGTAGCATTTCTTATAGTGATTCTTACTTATGGTATGGAGACAGCTTTTTTTCGTTTTTCACAGGTTGACAAAAAGAAAAATGTTTACAGCACATCGCTTATATCATTACTTGGCACCTCATCTTTATTCATAATAATTATAACATTTTTTTCTCATGATATAGCTAATTTATTACAGTATCCAAATCATAGTGAATATATTATATGGCTTGCTTTAATTGTATCTCTTGATGCTTTGTCTTCTATTCCTTTTGCTAAATTAAGAGCACAAAACAAGGCAAAACGTTTTATGGTTATAAAACTTATTAATATTGCTGTAAACATAGGACTAAATTTATATTTCTATGTAGATTTTCATAACTGGGGATTGAAACAAGGAGTAGGAGTTGAATATGTATTTATTTCAAATTTAATATCAAGCATTATAACAGTATTATTGTTATTACCAGAGATAATAAAGACAAAATATACATTTGATTTTGAGTTATGGAAAAAAATGCTTGTTTATGCTTTACCTTTATTAGTTGCGGGCTTAGCAGGCATTATTAATGAGGCAATGGATAGAATCCTGTTAAAATATTTGCTTCCTAAAGATATAGCCATGAGCCAATTAGGAATATATGGTGCTTGTTATAAAATATCTATTTTGATGACTATATTTATTCAGGCATTTAGGTATGCTGCAGACCCATTCTTTTTTTCAAATGCAAAGGAAAAAAACTCAAAAAAACTTTATGCAGATGTGATGAAATATTTTGTTATTACTGTTTCTTTTATATTTCTTGGAATAATGATGTATGAAGATATTGTAATATTATTTATTGGTGAACCTTTTAGAGTTGGGGCACCGGTAATTCCTGTTTTATTACTTGCTAATTTGTTTTTAGGTATTTATTTTAATCTTTCTATATGGTATAAGCTTACTAACAAAACACTTTATGGTGCATATATTGCTATTTTTGGAGCAACAATAACCTTAGTTCTTAATTTTTTGTTAATTCCTGTTATTGGTTATATGGGTTCGGCTTGGGCTACTTTTATTTGTTATGCTTCTATGATGATTGTCTCTTATCTGATAGGACAAAAGCATTTTCCTGTAAAATATGATTTTAAAAGAATAATTGGTTATTTATGTCTTTCTGTTTCTCTGTTTTTTATTAGTAAATTGCTAAATATTGAAACCCAGAACTTTCGTTTGATAGTAAATACTGTTTTTATATTTATATTTATCTTTGTTGTTATTATTGTTGAGAAGCCACAATTTTTAAAGAATAAAAAAGTTTGGTAACCGTTCACACCTTATTTTTTGTAAACCATATTTTGTGGTGTATATATTGTTACAAAAATTTCTAATTGCTCTAATTGACCTAATTGCTCTAAAAA
>CAZZDX010000157.1:0-7225 GCA_964653185.1 uncultured Bacteroidales bacterium | reverse complement strand
GAAATTAGGTCAATTTATCATATAACTTGTTTGGTTCTGGCTTGTCCAGGTTAGGATTCTTCCAGTTAGAACTCTTTGCATCATGATACCATGAACGTAATGAGGTCTCGGAATCGGCATATTCATTTTTTTTCCAAAATTCTCTAAGTATTCTAAATGCGATTATTCTCATAACACAAAAATACAAAAAAATTACAAATATATCTTAATCTATTACTTCAATAAGTCTTGTGCTGAGCATGTTGAAGTATCGGCACAGGTTTTTAATCAAACCACAACGAATAATCACAGCTTATTGAAAGCCTTTGGTGTCAGTAACATACTTTTTTTCCCTTTTCTTTTTTTAACTTGTTAATCTTTATTTTTCTATATCTAAATAATACATCGGTGTGTTTTCCATTTTTCTTAATTCCTTCTTTTTCCCTGCTTTTAACAGACGCAAAGCATATAACCAATTATCATTAGCATAATCAGCAGACAGATTAATTTCTGTGATATTACCTTCTTTGTCTTTTTTTATTGCCTCTACTTTTTTCATATTTTTTCTTTTTGTTTAAAGTTAAAAATATTTTTTAAATCCGTTTGTATGTTTAAATTCATAACACTATTGTTTTATATTTATTATTTATGAATACAAATATATAAAATATTTTTTATACAAATCACAATTTATTTTATTAAAACAATTTTTTTACAAATTGTATCATTACAAGTGGTTAGTTTATAAAAATAAATACCTTGATTATATACAGAGGTATTAATATTATATATATAGTTTCCCTTGTTTAAATATTTATTAATAAGAGTAGTTATATGCTTTCCGTTTATATCAAATATTGACAAATTTATCTTTTGGTATTTATTATTATAAAAATTTATTTTTGTTGAGTGCTTGGACGGGTTAGGGAATATATTTACTGATATGTTATGGTTATATTTTTCACTTATTGATATTGGCGAAGAGAATAAATTGTCAAGATTATATGTTACAGGGATATTTTGATATGCCGGTATGCTGTTTTTATATATTGCGAGGTTAAGTATTTTTTGTTCAGGTATTACTTGCATAAATTGTATGTTGTAAGAAGAAGAGTTGGAATAGTCCCTCATTATTTCCCAATTTTTTGCTGAGCTTATATTTATCCCGTTTCCAATAGCATTTTTCACAGCATTATATCTCTGGCAGAAATCAAGATGGTCGTTTCTTTTTATTTCATTGTTTGCAGTATATAGGTTGTCGCCGGGTATGCTATCAGCATAGCTGTTGCTTCTAAAAGTAAGCACAGGTTGTTGCGGTGCTATTTCGGCAATTAATGCTATTAAGCTATCGTTGTTTTCTGTTGACGGAGCAAGAGAACTGATGATATAACCATCAGCATATCCGTTAATGTTTGAGGATAAAGCATCTCTGACATCATTTACATTATCAGCGCCATCATTATTAAAATCAATTTTTTCAAGTGCTTTTCTTAAAGCAAACCATACAGGTTCATAGCCCATATCCTGAACAGAGTTTCCTGTAAAGTCAGACATCATGTGTTGAAAAACGGATATTCCGCTAATGTTAAGACCTGATAATACAGATATTTGTCCTGCAAAACCTATTAAAAGCCAGGGTTGTTCATCTTGTTCGCTAGGAATATTAATAACCATTATTTGATTATTTACAATATGTGCATCTGTTGACCAGTCAAGGTGTCGTGAGATAACAGATTTGCCGTCTAAGTCGGTTCCTGTTGTGGCATCTGCCCAACTCATTAAGCTTGAACATCCCAAGTCCGCAATTTTTACTCCAAATAAAGCTCCAATATCCAGTAATGAATTTCCGACAAGTAAGTCCAAATAATTTGTTCCTGTGGTATCTGTTCCGGCAGAATCCATTCCTATTATTACTGCTTTTGCCTCTACTTTGTATATTGAGTCAATAGATATACTTGTGCCTTGACTAATGACTTGTCTAGCTGCCGGCAAATATGTGCCAAACAAAGGTTTTACATATCCTTCAAACATATCTTTTATCTTATCTCCCAGTAGATAACCATAAGCAATACCTCTTTCATAATGTGTTCCCCATACTTTTACAATAGTAATGTTGCCTGTATCTGAAAGTATGATTCCATTAACATTTTGTGAATATGAGATGTGGATAAATGTAAAAATAGTGATAAGTAATAATGTAAATTTTTTCATAATTTTATATTTTGGTATTTAATTTGTAATTAAGCAAATATATATATTTTTTTACGCAAAGACGCCCCGATACAGTCATTCTTTCTTACGGGGTAAACTAAGTCACAAAGATTTTTTATCCTGAAAGTAATCATTTTTCATAAAAGTGCATTTTTTTAATATAATCATATACTTTTTTCGGAAGCATATTCTTTACATCTTTTTTATTTTTTATGGCATCTCTTATAAAGCTTGATGAAATTTTTGTTAAAGGAGCATCAATAATTTTTATTTGTTTGTTTGATGTATAATCTATTTCTGTTTTGTTTGATTCATATCTCGGATAAACATAGATATTATAATTTTCAATTATTTGCCTGTAATCTTTCCATTTATAAAATGTTTTCAGATTATCTAAACCCATTATTAATATAAATTTTTTTTCAGGATATTTTTCTTTAATATAATTAAGTGTATTGATTGTGTAAGAGGGCTTAGTAAGATTAAATTCTATGTCGCAGGCATTTAATTTAGGGTTATCTTTAATAGCAAGGTTTACTAATTGTAAACGTTGATGTTGGTCAAGTAATATATTTTTTTGTTTAAAAGGATTTTGAGGAGATATTACAAACCATATTTCTTTAATATCAGTAAATTTGAGCATATAATCAGCAATTATCAGATGTGCTGAATGAATGGGATTGAACGAGCCGAAAAAAAGTCCTGTTTTTTTTTTAAAAAGCATTTTTTTCATTGTTATTATTCAGGTATAAAATCAGTTCTGATAAATACGGAATTTACAATCATTTAAAAATTTGCTATTATACATTTATATGTTCAGAAATCGGCAGTATCCAATATTCAGTTGGCAAATGGAACATTCCGTATTTGTCGGAAAATCAACAGACATTATTTACTACTTAAAAATTGCGGACTGCCGACTGCTGACTATTAACCTCGTAGGATATTAATCCAATGGGATAAACATTTTTTACAGGATGAATAGTTATTTTTATTTATTTAGCCATTCAACAACAATCTTTTCTGCTTTATCAGTAGATGTTTTTAAATCATCATTTATAATTATCTCATCAAATTTATCAGCATATTTTAGCTCCTCATTTACTTTATCTAATCTTTGTTTGATGCTTTTAGGAGTTTCTGTTAATCTGTTTTTTAATCGTTTTTCCAAATGTTTTAAAGAAGGTGGCATTATAAATATTGCGAGAGCTTTGTCTTTATATAATTTTTTTATGTTTAGTCCGCCAACAACATCTATATCAAAGATAACATTATTTCCTTTTGCCCATATTCGTTCTACTTCTGTTTTTAGAGTGCCGTAATAATGGTCTTTGTAAACTTGCTGCCATTCTATAAATTCGTTGTCTTCAATCTTTTTCTTAAATTCATCTAATTTCAAAAAGTAATAATCAATACCATTTGTTTCATTTTTTCTTTTTTGTCTGCTGCAAGCAGATATAGAAAACCCAAGGTTATTAATTTTTTTTAATAAATTTTTTACTATAGTTGTTTTTCCTGCTCCTGATGGAGCTGAAAAAATGATTAGTTTTCCTTGACTTTTGTTCTGCTTTGAATTAATATTTTTCATTTTTATAAATCAAAAAAAATCAGATTATAGTGTACGTTCGTAAATTCGCCGGTAAACCGTTAAAACGGTTATTTTATATTATTAGGTCTCATTAGCCCACGACTTAAGTCGTGGGTTAATTATGTGTATTACAATATATTTAACAATTCTTCTTTAATTTTTTCTAATTCATCTTTCATTTCAACAACAATTTGTTGCATATTAACATCATTGGCTTTTGAGCCCAAAGTATTTATTTCTCTACCTATTTCCTGAGATATAAATCCTAATTTTTTCCCATTCAAAGGTTCTTTTAACGTATCCAAAAAATAATCACAATGTTTTTTTAATCGGACTTTTTCTTCGGTAATATCAATTTTTTCAATATAGTAAATCATTTCCTGTTCAAGACGATTTTGGTCTATTTTATCTTTTTCAACAATTTCATATAGTTTTTTTTGAATACGTTCTTTAATAGATATTACTCTTTGTTTTTCAAAAATTTTAATATTATCAAGTAAGTTTAAGATTAAAGATATTCTGTTAATAATATCTTTTTCAAGTATTTCACCTTCTTGTTCCCGCGATTTGTCAAGGGCACAGATTGCGTTTTCAATAGATGGTTGTATTTGTATCCATTCATTTTTATCAAGTTCCTTTTTATCAGGTTTTAAAACATCAGGCATTTTTATAATAACAGAAAGGATATCAGATGTTTTAGAAATATTCATTTCAGAAGAAAAATTATTTAACTCATCATAATATTTTTTTGCAACAGATTTGTTAAAAGAATAATTAGCAGAACCATTTATGTATTCAACAGAAATGTCTAAATCAATTTTTCCTCTTTTTAACTTTTTTAATATCTGTGAACGTATGTCAAGTTCTTCTTCTTTATAAATATTAGGTAATCTTATTTTTAAATCAAGCTGTTTGCTGTTTAAAGATTTTATTGTTATTGTAATTTTTTTGTCAGCAAGTTCTAAAACCGACTTACCAAAACCTGTCATTGATTTCATCATATTTTTTTAAAATAATATAACCTTATTAATTACTTCGTGAGATCGGTTATTCGCTTCGCTCATGAGATCACTTCGTTAAGTTCATAAATTTTCAGAAAACATATATCATTAGCCCCGCCTTTTAAGGCGGGGACAAGGATAAGAGCACTATGCCCTCTGCGAAATTTTGAAAATTTTATTTTTTTTATAAAATTTTGAAAATTTCGCAGAGTCGGGTGTTGCTTAAAACTATACCCCGCCCTGAAGGACGGGGCTAATGATAATAAAATATAATTTAATTTATGAATAATTCAGATAAAAAAACAAAGATAAATAAAGTAAAAGAATTTGTATATATATAAATAAAAAAAATGGTTTGCTAAATTTATTCATAAATAAAAAAAAATATATATTTGCAAAACTGAATCTTAACTATTAATTAAACAATTATGAAAATTAAATTATTGTTCTTGTTTTTGCTGTTATCAGGAGTTTTATTCGCTCAAAAAACTGACTATAATACTGCAATTAGTTTATTACAAAAAATTAAAGCAAATGATTATCCTGAATCAAATGCTATTATGATTGAAAATAATGAAACTAACATTAACAAACAATGTCTTGGTAACAGTGAATCCGAGACCTATACTAAAATCTTAACAGAGCAAGGGAAAAAAAGAAATAGTGTGGTTTATTTTTATTATGATTCTGATTATGATACTGTAGAAATTAAATTAATTGAAATCATTAAGCCGAATGCCAGCAGAATAAAACTTGACCATGCAGAAATTCTTAAAAAAATAAGTATAAGTTCGCTCACAGGATTTTCAAATATCTATAAAGAAACAGCATGGCTCTTAATAGGTTCTGTTCCAGACATTGAAGTTGGTGATATTATCCATAAAATTTCCAACGATATTACTCATAAAACATATATGGATAATAATTTCTTTGATAAAATTAATGTTGAAAATTATACCAGTATATTAAAATATTATTATATTTTGAATGCTCCTAAAGATATTAAAATCAATGCTATTCATATAAATAAAAAAGATGAACCTGTTAAATTTGAAGAAAAACTTACTGCTGATACTAAATCATATATATGCACATTTGACTATATTCCACAAATTATTTATGAGCCAAATATGGATAATAGCGATTTATTTTCATATTACATTATGCTTACAACCGTTGACAAGTGGGAAGATATTTCTACATGGTATTACGGATTGGTTGAGAGCCATTTGAATACAAATGAAGCTATGCAGAACAAAGTAAAAGAACTGATTAAGGATGCTAAAACAAAAAAAGAGAAAATAAATAATATTTTCTACTGGGTGGCACAAAAAGTTAGATATCTTGGCGTTGACAAAGAAAAAAATCGTCCCGGACTTGAGCCACATGATGTTACTTATACTTTTGAAACCCGTGGTGGCGTATGCCGTGATAAAGCAGCTTTGTTAGTTGCTATGTTGCGTTTGGCAGAAATTCCATGCGACCCTATTTTGATTTCAATAGGTTCTAAATTAAATCATAAAGCACCTTGTATGATGTTTAATCATGCTGTTGCTGTCAGCTATGACGAAAATGGTAAACCTGAATATTTTTTAGACCCAACCAGCGAAACAACAAAAGACCTTTTCCCTCAATATGAAGAAGATAACACATTTATTATTGCCCGTAAACAAGGAGCAGATTTACAAGTTGTTCCTGTTTCACCTGCAAGCAGAAACAATACAAATATTGACTTAAAAATATCTGTTGATAAAGATAATAATGCTAATGGCTCAATAAAAGTAACATATTCAGGTTTAGCCGATACATTTATTCGTAGCAAACTAATGAAAAATTCACGGACTAAAAGAAAAGAATTTCTTCAAAAACTTATTTCAAATATTAACCCCGGTGCAGTAATCAAAGAATATAAAATATCAAATCCAGAAGATAAAAAGACCAATATTTATATGACAGCTGAATTTGAAATTCCGGAATATGTAAATTATGACAAGCCATATTCTTTTGTGCCTTTTGAAGCATCAAAACTATCTCTGTCATTTATTTATGAAAGAGAGATGGAAACTTTTAATTTATCTGAACGCAATTATCCTTTTAAACTTAACAATACTTTTAGTGTGGATATAAATGAAAGTATTTCTTTTGTAAATCCTGTTGCTGAAATATCAATACCTGAAAATATTAATCTTGACTATAAAGGGTTTAAAATGTCAAGCACAGGAAAATTATCAGAAGATAAAAAACAGGCAGATATAAAAGTATCATTTAAAGCGGAAAAAATCCACTTTTCAAAAGATGATTACAAAGACCTGAAACTAAAATTATCAGAATTAGAGAAACTTGAAAAACTTTATATAATAAGTAAAACAGAAGAATAATTAATATCAAGACACAAGACACAAGACACAAGACACAAGACACAAGACACAAGATACAAGACACAAGA
>CAZZDX010000156.1:0-7228 GCA_964653185.1 uncultured Bacteroidales bacterium | reverse complement strand
TTTTTAAAAAAATCAAATTTTTATAGGGAAAATTTTTGTGTACTTTTTTAAAAATAACGACATTACGAACAGACACTAATTAGTATCTGGATTTGGTGGCCATAAATAATTATTATATGTATATATTCCACAATATGCAGTACCATTTAACACAGGTTGTTGATATCCAAATGCGTTATTGGGTACCCCAAAATCAAACTCCGCACAGGTATGATAAAAATCTGGAGAAGCACTATAAGAATACCATTCCTTTACAGCATTCATTTCACCTACATAAGGACAATAAATTGTATCCTCAAAACTCGGGTTAGGCACTAAGTTTTGTGCATTGCAATTGATAATTGATGATTGATAATTGATGAATGGAAAACAATAAATTAGAATTGTAAAAAATATTTTTAGTAAGGTTTTCATAGTTTTATAAATTAATTTGCTAAATTAAATAAAAAAAATATTAATATCAAAATTTTTTGTAATTTTTTTTTAAAAAAAAAACTATTTAATCGTTACAAACGATTAGTTAAACAGGCACTTGTTATACAACAAATGAATTTCGGAATGATTTCACTGAAAGTAAACTTTACAAAAAAGGTCTTTTTTTATTTACTGAATTTCTTTAAATTTTTAGGTATAATTTTTTATTTATATAAATTTGCTGACAAAAAAATATATAAACAGCATATCATGTATAAAATTACAAAACATCCGATTTTAGATATCTCTTCTGTTAAAAATGAAGATAAAGTTACTTTTTTATATAAAGGAAAGAAAATAAAAGGAGAAAAAGGTAAGACAATAGCTGCTGCTTTACATCAGGCAGGATATCCTATCCATAGCCATAGCTTAAAAAACAGAGAAAGAGGACTTGAGTGTGGTATTGGCAAATGTGGTGCTTGTGAAATGCTCGTTGATGAAGAAATCAAAAGAATTTGTATTACCAATGTTGATAATATAAAAGAAGTAAAAGAAATTCCTCAGGATTATAAACCCTGCGTCAGTAAATACATAGGAAAAGAACCTGTAAAAGTATATAAGACCACTGTTGCCATTGTTGGTGCAGGACCATCCGGATTATCATGCAGAGAAGAACTAAATAAACAAGGTGTTGAAAATATTGTAATTGACAATAACAGTAAAGTCGGCGGACAGTTTAATATGCAAACTCATCAATTTTTCTTTTTTGAAAAAGAAAAAAGATTCGGCGGCATGAGAGGATTTGATATTGCAAAAATTCTGGCAGGAAATAAGCTTGACGGAATATTTTTAAACTCTATTGTATGGGATATTTTAGAAAACAACCGTATAGCTGTTAAAAATATTAAAACACAGAAAATATATTATATAGAATCAGATTACTTAGTCGTTTCAACAGGTGCAATACCTTTTATGCCTGCTTTTGAAAATGATGACCTTCCTGGAGTATATACCGCAGCTGTTATACAAAAAATGATGAACATTGAATTTACCTTACTCGGAAAAAATATTTTAACTGTTGGTGCAGGTAATATTGGATATCTGACATCTTATCAATTGATGCAGGCAGGAGCAAATGTAAAAGCAATAATTGAAGCAATGCCTTATGAAGGCGGATTTCCTGTTCAGGCAAACAGAGTAAGACGATTGGCTATACCTATTCTTTTATCAAAAACGCTTATAAAAGCTATCCCTAATAAAGACCATACAGCAGTAACAGGAGCTGTCATCGCTGATTGTAAAGATTTTAAACCAATTTCGGGAACGGAAAAAATTATTGACGGAATAGATGCTATTAATATTTGTACGGGCTTAACACCTGATGATTCTCTTTTTATTAAAGGAAAAGAAATATTTGGAAGAAAATGCTTTGGTGCTGGAGATGCAATAAGAATAGGAGAAGGAACAAGTGCTGTATTAAGAGGCAGACAAGTAGCTTATGAAATATTTCAGGAAATGGAAAAACATTTTAATTATGAAAATTTTCTTTCCCTGTCAAAAGAATATATTGACTCTCAGCAAGAACCTGTCAAAATTCTAAAAAAAACTTTATTGCCATCAACAAAACGTATGGAAAAACCTTTTGCTGTTATTGACTGTGCATACGGATTTGCTTGTAATCCATGCGTCTTTGCTTGTCAATATGGAGCAATAACAAAACCTTCACCAAATAGTGCGCCTGTAATTGATTATAACAAGTGTATTGGCTGTATGCAATGCGTAACACAATGTCCGGGATTAGCAATATTTGGTTTTAATTTAAAAAAGGACTGGCTGTTCTGTCCTGTTGAATATGAAGTAAAAGAAAATTCAGATTGCTTTATTATTGATAATAATGGAAAAAAATTAGGCAAAGCTATTGTTGAAAAAATTCAGAAAAAAGATAATAAGACCAATCTTGCCCGTATAAAATCTTTAGATATTCATGGCAAAGATTTATTAGAAGCAAGAGGATTTATATTAAAAGAAAATTATCCCGAACCTTTAAATTTTATGCCGGTTAAAGAAATACTTTCAGAAAAATATATTTGTCATTGTGAAGATGTTACATTAGATGAAATATTAAAAGTTATAGGAGACAGAAAATTTATTTCTATTGATGAAATCAAACATAACACTCGTTTAGGAATGGGACTCTGCCGCGGGATAAGATGCTTCAAACGATTAAAACAAACATTAGGAGCTGCTGGTATTGTTGTTACAGACCAAGTTACTCCAAGAGGACCGATGGCTAATCAGATAGGAATGGGTGAACTTTATCCTACTAATCTGCATGAAAAATTTATAGCCATAAAAAAACAAAAAGCACCAAAAACAATAAACGTCCAGTCATTAGTTGCTGGCGGTGGAATAGGCGGAAGCTCTGTATTCAGATACTTGGCAGAAGCAGGAATGAACCCTGTATTAATTAATTATGGACGCGGGGCTTCTTGGAGAAATATTGCAGGAGCACGCCCGGCTTTTAGTATCCCTGAACTCGCTGATATATCTATACATAACTATAAGATATTTAAAGAATTACAAAAAATAAGTAATATCAATTTAGGAAAGATTAATTATGTAACTTTTGCTCACGACAAAAAAACATATAATGACCTTGAAAAATCAAAACAATGGTCTGATGCTTATATGATAGAGCCAAAAGATTTTCAAAAAGAAATATCTCCTGATTTTAATCCAAACTTAAAAACTTACATCTCTGCTCTTATCACAAAAAATTGCTGGCAGGCAACACCAGGTATGGTCGTTGATTTAATTAGAAATATAGGAAAAAAAAATAATGGGAAAATATTAGAAGATTGCAAACTAATTGACCTTGAAAAAAATGATGATGTTTACAAAATATTAGTCCAAAATCACGAAAAAGAATATGTTGAATATCATACAAAAATATTTGTTAATGCCTTGGGCTTTGAAGCTAATAAATTTTGCAGAAAAATAGGATTAAATCTTGGCATATATCCTGTAAAACATCAGGCATTTATTACTCAAAGATTGCCTTTTATAGGACAAAATAATAGAGCTTTGGATATGCTTATTGACAGAAGAATTTATAAAGGATTTTCTGCTGTATATGGACAACAGTTACAGGAAACAGGACAAATAATAGGATGCGCCTCACCTGCTACTGACCCATTACAAACAGATAAAAACATTAAAATAAATGATAAGGACTTCCTTGAAATTGTCTCAGAAGTATTTATAAACTGGATACCAAAATTATCTTCTGTTGCTTTTCAGGCAATTTGGGCAGGATATTATGTAGAGCCAAAAATGATTATTGACACGGAACAAGGACTGTTTATCGGCTTAAAAGGACAGGGCTTTATGCTTGGACAATATCTTGCCAAACTTTATGTTGATAAACTGACAGGCAAAAAAGTCCCTGATTATATGGACAATCTTAAAATAACAGGAAAAGGAATAGAAGAAAAATCCTTTGCATAATATTTATTATATTTGAAATTTTGAAATAATTTAAAGAAGCAATCTGCTATCGTTTATTTTTTTTTAGTTTATTTTTGCAATCTATTTCAAATAAATTATTACTTTTGCATTCTTGTAAATCAAAACTTATTTTGAACAATAATTTTAAACAATTTTTAATCCCTTTTAAAAATCTTAGTCTAGGCGTTCATACTTATAGGTTTACAATTGAAAACTGGTTTTTTGAAAAGTTTGATTATTCTGAGATAAAAAAAGGAAAAATTGAAATTAAATTATTACTTGAAAAACAAACTAAAATGCTTATCCTTAATTTTTTAATTGATGGATTTGTAAATATTATGTGTGATAGATGCTTAGAATATTTTGACTATCCAATAAAAGGAAAAAATGAATTAATTGTTAAATTGGGTGGAGAAACTTATGAAGAAACAGAGCAAGTATTAACACTTTCTGAATATGAACATCAAATTGATATAAGTCAATATATATACGAATTTATTTGTTTGCTACTTCCAATGAAACGTATACATCCTGTTGATGAAAATGGGATAAGTAAATGTAATAAAAAAATGATAAAAAAAATTGAGGAGTTAAAAAACAATAAAAAAATTGACCATAGATGGGATGCTTTAAAAAAAATTAAAAAAACAGAAAAAAATTAAAAATATATAAAAATGGCTCACCCAAAACGTAAAATCTCAAAACAAAGAAGGGATAAAAGAAGAACTCACTACAAAATTGAGGCACCAACTGTTACAGTTTGTCCAAATTGTGGAGAACCTATATTATATCACAGAGTTTGTAAAGAATGTGGATATTATAAAGGAAAATTAGCTATTGAGAAAGAAAAAACCGCTTAGTTAATAATATAAAAATGAAAATCGGTTTAGATGTTATAGGCGGCGATAAAGCCCCAAAATCAACTATTGAAGGTGCTATATTAGCTCAACAAGATCTGCCTCTCTCTGATAAAATTGTATTAATAGGCAATCAAGATATAATTATTTCTTTTTTAAAAGAAAAAAATATTGATCCATATACATTTGAGATTGTTAATGCTCCTGAAAAAATTGAAATGGGAGAACAACCCATAAAAGCATACAACAAAAAACCAAATTCCAGTATTGTTGTTGGTTTCAGATTACTTAGAGATAAAAAAATTAATGCTTTTGCCAGTGCAGGAAATACAGGAGCAATGCTCGTCGGACCAATATACAACATTGATGTTATTAAAGGAATTATCAGACCTTGCACCGCAGGATTATTACCTAAAGAAAATGGAAAGAATAGTATTATCCTTGATGTAGGTACAAATCCTGACTGTAAGCCCGATGTTTTATACCAATTTGGAATAATAGGTTCTTTATATGCAAAATATGTATATAATATTAAAAATCCAAAAGTGGGTCTCCTTAATATAGGAGAAGAAAGCGAAAAAGGTAACTTATTATGCCAGTCATCTTTTAAATTAATGGAGAATTCTGATAATTTTAACTTTGTTGGAAACATTGAAGGAAGAGACCTCTTTAAAGATAAAGCCGATGTTGTTGTATGTGACGGATTTGTAGGTAATATTGTCCTAAAACAAGCAGAAGCAATGTATCATATTATGGATAAAAGAGGACTTGTTGATGACTACTTTAAAAAATTTAATTATGAAAATTATGGAGGAACACCTATACTTGGAATTGAATCAACAGTAGTTATAGGTCATGGTATATCTAGTGCTAAAGCTATTAAAAATATGATATTGCTATCTAAAAATATATATAAAGCAAAACTATCTGATAAAATCAAGAACATTTTAAGTATAAATATATTTTAAATAAAAAATTATTTATAAAAATATGAAAAAAATAAAAGTTGCTATAACAGGTGTCGGAGGATTTGTCCCTGACTATATACTCACTAATGACGAAATATCAAAAATGGTTGATACTTCAGACCAATGGATAATGGAAAGAATTGGAATAAAAGAAAGACATATCTTAAAAGGTGAAAATAAAGGCACTTCTTATATGGGATCTAAAGCTGTTAACGAATTACTTAGAAAGACAAAAACTTCTCCTGACGAGATAGATATGCTCATCTGCGGAATAGTTACTCCTGATATGCAATTCCCTGCAACAGCTAATATCATTAGCGATAAAACAGGTATTAAAAATGCTTTTGGATTTGATATGAATGCAGGTTGCTCAAGCTTTCTTTATGCACTGGTAACTGCATCAAAATATGTAGAGTCCGGGACACATAAAAAAGTTGTTGTTGTAGGAGCAGATAAAATGTCATCAATAACTGATTATACAGATAGAGCAACTTGTCCTATCTTTGGCGATGGAGCAGGTGCCGTCCTGCTTGAACCAACTACAGAAGATTGTTATATAGAAGATTCTATACTTCAGGTAGATGGCTCAGGAAGAAAATATTTACATCAGGTAGCAGGCGGTTCTGAAAAACCTGCCTCTCATGAAACTGTTAACGCAAGAGAACATTATATATATCAGGAAGGACAACCTGTGTTTAAAGCTGCTGTTAAAGATATGGCTGATGTATCTGTTGAAATGATGGAAAAACATAATATATCATCCGATGATCTAACATGGTTTGTCCCTCATCAGGCCAATCTAAGAATTATTAAAGCTACTGCCAGAAGAATGGGCATAAGAGAAGATCAGGTAATGATTAATATCCAGCGATATGGAAATACAACTTCTGCTACTTTACCTTTATGCTTATGGGAATGGGAAAAGAAATTAAAAAAAGGAGATAAAATTATATTATCAACTTTCGGTGCAGGATTTACATGGGGCTCAGTATATTTAAAATGGGCATATAACAGCAACTAAAACATTACAATATTTAGGTTCTTCGGTAAAATGTGTGGGGAAAATGTTATAAGGAAATAAGTATATAGAGGAAATAGGGGATATAAGGGATATAAAAAAATAAGTTATCCAATTTATACCCTTATAGCTTATACCCTTATAGCTTATACCTTTATGCTTTTATGCCTTATATCCTTATATACATATACACCTAACATATTTTTTTATCCATAAAAAATACCGAAGAGTCAATATTTATCTTTTTTTAACACAAAAACTACTAATTTTATTGAAATTAGTAGTTTTTTTTGTTTCTATATAATTGAATTGCTACTTACAAAAAATTATTAAATTTGCAAAAATTATTAATTTTCAGATAACAAAATGTGTAACCGTTCACAGTTTAAAAATTTAGAATAAATAGTTGAAATTAAATTGCTCTAATTAATCTAATTTCTAATTGACCTAAAAAATGACCAATA